>NZ_LASY01000026.1:0-66132 GCF_000973155.1 Grimontia sp. AD028
CTGATCGGCATTAAGCCGATGGGCTCCCTTTTCTTCTTAAATGCATATCTGTTTATTCAGGATGTGACCTTAAAATGCGCAGTGCTTCTTTTGCATGCTCAACCGCATCTCGACCAATCGAAGTTAAGTAACCACCGTCTTTTGCTGTTATCAGCTTTTTGTCATAAAGGCGTTCTGTTGCAGCCACAAGATCAGGATCCGCATCACTGTGAACCTTGATACCCATGAGATCAGAAGAACGAGAAAACTTCACCAGGACGTTCATTTCGTCGACCAGTTCAGACGTAAATGGCATAGCGCCTCCAACATTTATCCGTGTTTCGTTACCCTTGAATATAGTTGGTCGTGACACATAGAATTTGTGCCGAGATCAAGAACTGATCGATAAGCACAATCAAGCAGCTACAAATAGACAGAAGTTTGAATCACGCCACATCCTGAGCACGTTTTCGACCTAAGAAACTGACTTCGTTACCGGATTCTGGCGCCAAAGGCACCATTCGCGACAAAGTCAGTGATCCCAAAGCAAGGCCGGTACCGACTAAGAAGACTGTTGTTGGTGAGTACAACCACACCACACCCAGAGCAGCAGGAATCACTACTGCCGCAATATGGTTAATGGTAAAGCTCACACCTGCCGTAGATGCAATGTCTTCCGGATCAGCAATCTTCTGGAAGTAAGTTTTAATCGCGATTGCCATAGCGAAGAACAGATGATCTACCACGTATAGCACTCCCGCCATCGTTGCACTTTCCACAAAGGCATAGCCGGTAAACACACACGCCAATCCGACATACTCGACGGTCAGGGCGCGTCGCTCACCCACTCTGCCAATCCAGGCACCAATTTTGGCTGCAAACAGCATGTTGAAAAGGTAGTTGATGATAAATAGTAGACTGACATCACCCACGGAATAGCCGAACTTCTCAACCATCATGAAACCGGCAAAAACGATGAAGATCTGACGACGAGCTCCACTGAGGAAAGTCAGGCCGTAATAAAGCCAATATCTTTTGCGAAGAATCAGCTTACGAGTCTGAGCGTGTGGACTTTCGAAGGAAGGGAATATTGCCCACAGAACAATTACTGCTGCCAAACTGACGAAGCCAAACAGCATATACACGATGTTATAGCTGACCGCCATCCACTCCATTAACAGCCAAACGGCGGCATAAGCGACAAGGCTTGCCGCCCCCTTCCAAGCCAGTACCTGTCCCATGAAGTGTGCGCTTTTATCTTTATCTATCCACTGTAAAGTCAGCGACTGATTAACGGTTTCGAAATAGTGAAAGCCAATCGACATCACAATCGTGGTCAAATACAGCCCCCATACCGTTGGAAACCAACCTGTCACGGCAACACCGAGACACATCACAGCCAGAAACAGCAAGGCAAAACGCTGCTCTTTGATAAACAACAAGAGGTAAATTGCCGTAAACGCCAAGAAGCCAGGGACTTCGCGCAGACTTTGCAGCATGCCGATTTCTTTACCGGTAAACGCGGCCTTTTCTACCACAAAGTTGTTGAGTAATACGTTCCAGACAGAAAACGCCATGGCCATGATAAAAGCCATTGCGATAAGAAGGTGGGCGGGAGTTCTAAAGCGTTCCACGTTGTTGTTTCTCGATATTTATTGAAAGTCGTTTCCGCCAATGTAACTGCGAATCAATAAATAAGCTAACGGGAATCGTTGAAGTCATTGTTCAAAAATCATGAACAAAAAAAGAGCAGCCACTTGGGCTGCTCTTCTCAGGGGGAATAACTTTAGTGATTAAGCTTGAATACCAACAATCAACCAAGGCGCGTTTGGTTGTGTCATATCACGCTCAAGGTGCCAGATATCAGTAATGTCTTCTTCAACACCTTCCTGACGGTCAGTGTAGCGGCCGCTGAACTGCAGGCTCAGTTGAGCAAGTTTGCCGTCGTAATCAGCACGGACGATTTCCGCATCGACATACATGACTTCAGTGTGCTGCTCGCCTTCCAGCTTACGGCGCTCTTCAGCCAGATCGTTATATAGCTCAGGCGTCACGTATTCCTGAATAGTTTCAAGCTGGTTGTGGTTCCATGCACCTTGCAGGATACGGTAGTGCTCACGCGCACCGTTTACAAATCCAGCCATATCGAAGTTCGGTGGGAAGTTAAAAGGTACATCGTTATTTACTGCACCAAAACCACCCGTCGAAGACGTCGCCGCTGACTCACGGAACTGAGGCTGTTGTTGCTCGTGGTAGTAACCTTTGTTTTGCGGCTCTTGGCCACCAGCGTAAGCCTGTTGATGCGGTCGGTTCATCGAACCGTTCTTCGCCGCCATCAGGCTCTTGAAGATCTTAAACAGCACGAATGCTATCAGTGCGATGATCAGGAAATCCATGATTTGGAAGCCTTCAAATGCTCCCCCCATCATGGCTGCGATCAGACCACCAGCTAGCAGGCCGCCCAGCAAACCACCCATCAAGCCTTTCTTAGAAGACGACTTCGCTGCAGCTGCAGGATCGTTTTGCTTATTGATAGAGTTAGTGTTGGTCGGTTGGGATTTTGGTGCTGGCGCCGTCTTAAAGCTTTTACCGAAAGACTTACCGCCACCAAACTTCTTCGCCTCAGCGTGTGGTGCAGATACCACCATCACGAACATCAGCGCGAATAGAGTAAAAAAGCGTTTCATTGCAAACCTTTTGTTTCAATGTCAAATAACGCAACAAGCGTAAGGTACTTTCATGCTATGTCAGCGGCACGGAAAGTCAAACCCTGTTACGGGCGAATATGTTACCAATCGTTTAAATTTCCTTCTTTTACTCACTCGGAATTGCGATTGAGCTTTATCCTTTTGGCAACTTTTTGAGAAAAATGCGGTAAACCGTTGAGGAGATAGCGATCGTTAGTGAACAATTGCCTTACAATGCAGTCCATATTCACAGAGAGAAAACAACAGACTGAAAGGTTGATGCGATGAACGATACACACAGTAAAACCGTCGGGTACATTTTATGGATCTTCGGTTTTCTCGGTGCACACCGTTTTTATTATGGTAAGCCTGTGACAGGAACCATCTGGCTGTTCACATTCGGACTTTTGGGGATTGGCTGGTTGATTGACCTATTTCTTATTCCATCCATGGATCGCGAAGCAGACCTTCGCTTTAACAGCGGACAAGTCGATTACTCTGTCGCTTGGATATTGCTGACCTTCCTAGGCATCTTCGGTATTCACCGTATGTATATGGGTAAATGGGTGACTGGTATCATCTATCTCTTTACTGGCGGCTTCTTCATCGTTGGTGTGATTTATGATTTTTGGACACTGAACGATCAGGTTTCGATTAAAAACGCCGAACGTTTCAGCTAAGCTTTTGCTTTCAAAGCCTCTCAGTTGTTGGCATTTAGCTAAACTGAGAGGCTCGTAACTTGCCCTTTCCCGACCCCACTCCTAAAATATCGAACATTGTTCACTATTTGCAGCAGAAGTAATGGCACGCAGGAACGACCACAGCCGCGAAGAGCTGGTAGAAATGACGCTTAACTGCGTTGAAAAGTATTTAGACACCCAGCCTTACCATGCCCTGAGCTTGCGAAAAATCGCCGCTGAGATCGGGTATGTCCCCAGCACCTTGGTCAATGTCTTTGGCAGTTATAACATTCTGCTACTGCATGTTGTCGCTCGCACGCTGGACGATCTGCGTCATCAGGCCCAACAAAAGCTGACCGACACATCAAACTGCCGTGAAGCCCTGTTTACACTCGCGCATCTTTACCTCGAGTTCGCATCGAAAAACCCTTACCGTTGGCAACTGGTGTTTGAGCACAGCATGAAGGGTGACAAGCTTCCAGATTGGCAAAGTGATCGAATTCAAAGCATGACAGGGATGCTGGAAAGCCTGCTTAAACAACTTTCTCCCACCAAAAACGATGAGGAAGTGGTAGAGGCAAGCCGCGTACTCTGGGCAGGAGTTCATGGCATCACGCTGCTTGCAGTTGACGACAAGTTCTTCACCTCAGTGCCAGTCAATGGCGCAGAGCTTATCGATAACCTGCTGACAGGCTACCTTAAGAGCTGGACAGACGCTTAATAGCCGGGAAGGAAAGGATGACAAGCCAAACCGGGCTTCTGAAACAGCGACGTTTCCTGCCTTATTTTATCACCCAAGCACTCGGCGCGTTTAACGACAACGTCTACAAGAATGTCCTGTTGATCCTTGTTGCATTTGCTGGTCCCGGCGTCATCGGGATAAGTACCGACCTTTTCATCAACCTCGCTGCTGGCCTGTTTATTCTCCCCTTTTTTCTGTTCTCAGCTTTCGCCGGAGAACTCGCGGATAAATTCGAGAAATCCCAATTTATCCGCGGCGTGAAGTTACTGGAAATCGGCATTATGAGTCTCGCTGCCATTGCTTTTATCTACGAAAGCTACATGGCACTTTTAGTTCTTCTTTTCTTGATGGGTACGCAATCTGCTTTCTTTGGCCCTGTGAAATACGCCTTACTGCCTCAAACCCTAAAACCTCAGGAACTGGTTTCGGGCAATGCTTTGGTTGAAACCGGTACATTCCTAGCGATTTTACTTGGCACCATGGTGGCCGGGGTTATCGCGAATATGGATGGAGCACGAGATATTGCTGCTATCTCAGTAGTGGCATTTGCAGTGCTGGGTTATTTGAGCGCCCGTTCTATTCCTGAGGTAGCTGCCGGAAACCCTTCTCTCAAAATCCGTTTCTCTCCTATCCGGCAAATGAAAACCACGCTGGCGATTGCCCGTAAAGATAAAGTCGTGCTGCAGTCAATTCTCGGGATCAGTTGGTTTTGGTTTCTCGGTGCCAGCTATCTCACGCAATTCCCCAACTACGCCAAGCTTCACCTTGGCGGTAATGAAGCGACCGTTTCGTTTCTACTGACGCTTTTCTCCGTCGGCATTGCTGTTGGCTCTTTGCTTTGTGACAAGCTTTCGGGCCATCGTATTGAACCAGGCATTGTGCCAATTGGTGCACTGGGATTGACTATTTTCGGCATTCACCTGATGTTCTCGACACCTGCGGTGCCTTCAACTGCGGCAAGCTTTGTAGAATTTATTGCCGACCCGTCTCTGTGGTGGGTGTTTGTCGATTTACTCTTGATTGGCATATTCGGAGGGATTTTCATTGTTCCTCTGTATTCCATGATGCAGGCACGTTCAGAAGATAGTGAGCGCTCACAGGTCATTGCCGCCAATAACATTTATAACGCTCTCTTCATGGTGACCAGCGCCATTCTCGCCATGATTTTTCTTGGTGTCGTGGGCATCAGTATCCCCGAATTTTTCCTGGTACTCGCCCTGCTGAATCTTGTTGTCACCCTCTATGTCGGCAAGCAGGTACCACTGTTCGCGTTGCGCTTTGTTATTTGGTTCTTAAGCCACAGCTTCTATCGCGTGACCCACAAAAATCTCCAAAACATTCCAAAAGAAGGCGGCGCATTGCTGGTATGTAACCATGTCAGCTATGTCGATGCCTTGATACTGGCAGGCGCTTGTCCACGCCCTATTCGTTTTGTGATGGACGAAGATTACTACCACCTGCCCGTCCTGAATTATTTCTTCCGTGCCAGCCGTGTCATTCCTATCAAGCTCACCAGCGGATCCATCCGTTGTGCGCTCAAGGAAGTCAAAACACAACTGAATGACGGCGAGATAGTGTGTATTTTCCCGGAAGGCCAGCTCACGTCAGATGGTGACATGCAGCCATTCAAACGTGGCATAGACCTAATTCTGAAACAGTCACCAGTTCCTGTGATACCTATTGCTTTGAAAGGTTTATGGGGAAGTTATTTCAGCCGTGAAGGTGGTCGTGCCCTGCTCAAATTACCAAAACGGTTTTGGTCAAAAGTGGAAGTCGAGGCGGGAAGTCCGGTTCAGCCAGAAGATGCAAGATGCGACCGATTGTTTAGTGATGTGAAAACGTTAAGAGGTGATTATCGTTAATTCAGCTGTTCGCTTGTCAGCCAATCAGCTAACGCGAGGCGGGAGATTTTTATCCCGCCGTCTAGCAAATGCTTCGGTATCGAGTATGCGGCTTTAGGCACCTGATGTGGCGGCAGCAACGACTTTGCATAAGCCAGAAAGTCACCTTGATTAACATTGCCCATCACCAACGCAACAGGAGCCTGTCCCCACTTGGCATCCACTACGGGCAAAATAAACAATTGCTCAATCCCTTCAAAGCCAGAAAGCGCCCTTTCAATACTTTCCGGCTGCACATTCTCGCCGCCACAGATAAACATGTTATCCAAGCGGCCAAGAATCTGAAGCTCGCCCTCTACCCATTCACCTTTATCTTTAGTCGCAAACCATCCGTCCGACAAAGGCTCCAACTTTCCGCCAATCAGGTAACCCGATGAAAGCATGTCTCCTTTCACCATGATTTCACCAAGGCTGGAAAGCATAAGTTCACGATGCGGAAGCGGGCGACCTACCGAGAAAAGTCCATTCGCCCGTTTCGCCGTGATGGTCGATGCCATTTCTGTCATCCCATAACCACACCAACAGCCAATGCCTTTTGCTTCTGCTTCATCCACCAGCGCTTGGGGTATCACTGCACCGCCCAAAAGTACGGATGTTAACGAAGAAGGATGCTCTCCTTCCAGCAATCGCTGCAATTGCGTCGGTACCAAGGAAGCGTGAGTCACACCTTCTAAAGCTGAGCGCAACGCATCACCTTTGGTGTCTGCAATCTTCAGAGTCGCCCCACGCTGTAACCACCGCCAGATAATGGCAAGACCGGAAACATGAAATAGCGGCAGGGAAAGAAGCCAGCAATCACTCTCACTAAATGGCATCAATGAAAACAATCCGCTGGCACTCGTCAAATGGGCATTGGCATTGTGAGTGACCGCTTTGGGTGTCCCCGTCGAGCCGGAAGTCAGCACAAGAGTCAGGATATCTTGGGTATCAAATGGCACCACTTCAGACTGTTGCCAATAACCAGAGGGACATGCGGTGTGCGGATCGATAGCCATCTCAACCCCCGCTTTCTCGAGTACCTCTTTCTGGAATGCTGGAGAGAAAGCTGGATTCAGCAACAGTGTTTTCAAGCCTTGTTGCCAGGCAGCAAGAATAACCAAAAGGGTTTGGTAATCATTTCGAGAGGAGATGGCTACATAGCGATTATGAGGTTTGGGCAGCAACGGCATACTGCCAATATCTGAAACAAGGCGCTGCCAGCTGATGGCCTCGCCTTCCAGAAACAAAGCAGTATGTTGGGGTTTAACCTCACCCCAGTAAAGCCAGGGCAAAGTGTCGAAGCTTATTGGTGCGCCTGCCATACCACTTCACAGTCAGTCAGTCTTCTAAGTGGTAACTCACAACCTGGCCACGCTTTCTCTAACTGCGCCCCAAACAATGAGACCGTATCGAGCCCTGGCACGGTCTCTGGCGTTAGCCAGTGGGCGATGCGAGCCAATGTATTGAGACCAAAACTGGATTCAATACTGGAGCTGATCACCGCTTCCATACCCATAGTATGTGCTTGTTCAACCAGTGATTTCACTGTTTTGAGCGAACCCACTAAAGTGGGTTTAATCACGATCGCAGACAATCCGGTTTTGTATTCTAGCGAAAAGCCTTCATCGCGCAGGGTTTCATCCCATGCAATGGCAATGCCGGTTTCTTCACTGAATGCGAGGCTTTGCTCGGGCGTCTGACAAGGCTCTTCTAAAAAGGCGATGCGGGAACGGAAAGCGGGATTCACATAATTGGCAAACTGCGCTGCTTTTGCCGGCGTCCACTGGCGGTTGGCATCCAGTCGAAGGCGCAAGTCCGGAAGGATTTCCAGAAACATGTTCACCACCATGCCGTCGCGAATAGGCTCGTAGAGGCCCACTTTAATTTTCGCCACTTTCTCGCCCGGCAATTCAGCGAGCTTTTCAACCAGCTCATCTGGATCGCCGCTACACAAGGGCGCTGTGAGGAAATTACCTTCAGCAGGTATTTCACCTTCAAGATCTGCCAGTGCAACGGACAAACCAAAAGCGACGGATGGATAGAGCAAGTCCCAATCTATTTCGCCGCCTTCCAGCCACTGCGCTAAACAAAGCTCAATCTGAGTTTGTGCTTGCTCGATGGATTCAGCGCTGAATTCCGGCAAAGGCGCAATTTCCCCTCTGCCAACTTTCTCACCGTTTTTAAGTTCGACAATCAAGCCATCTCGCTGCGCCAGACGGGTGTGACGCAAAATCACACCACTGTCCATCGGCAACGAATAACGGTAAAGCGTTGCGTGCTTCATCTTCCCGACCTGTTATGGGTTACGTGGGAATTTGTCGAAGTCTGGGCGACGCTTTTCATTGAAAGCGTTGCGGCCTTCCTGACCTTCTTCGGTCATGTAGAACAACATGGTCGCGTTACCCGCCAGTTCTTGCAGACCCGCCTGACCATCACAGTCAGCATTCAGAGCCGCTTTCAGGCAGCGCAGCGCCATTGGGCTGTGCTGAAGCACTTCACGACACCAACGTGCAGTTTCACGCTCAAGCTCCGCGTAAGGCACTACGTGGTTAACCAGACCCATATCCACCGCTTCTTGCGCATCGTAGAAACGGCAAAGGAACCAGATCTCGCGGGCTTTTTTCTGACCCACTATACGCGCCATGTAAGATGCACCCCAACCGCCGTCGAACGAGCCGACTTTCGGGCCAGTCTGACCAAATTGCGCGTTGTCTGCTGCTATCGTCAAGTCACACATCATGTGAAGCACATGACCACCACCCACAGCGTAGCCAGCTACAGAGGCAATCACAGGCTTAGGACAGGTACGGATTTGGCGTTGGAAGTCCAGCACGTTCAAGTGGTGTGTGCCTTCGTCGTCACGGTAGCCGCCGTAGTCGCCACGGATCTTCTGGTCACCACCAGAACAGAATGCATGTTCACCCTGACCGCGAAGTACAATCACACCTACTTTTTCGTCGTAGCGTGCATCGGCCAGCGCTTTGATCATCTCTTTCACGGTTTGAGGGCGGAACGCATTGCGGACTTCAGGACGGTTGATGGTGATTCGCGCGATACCGTCTTCCGATTTTTCAAAAAGGATATCTTCATAGCCTTCAGAGCAATCATTCCACACCACTGGTGCATACAGTTCCTGTTCGGTTAAACCTGTTGTTCTAGCCATAGCATTACCATCTAAATCATTAAGTTAATTAGGTTCAATCAGCCGCTTAATCGACTGGCAATACAGCAAAGGCTGCTCTGCATGAATGTTGTGGCCGGCGTCCGGGACAATGGAATAAGACAGTCCCGACTGCATCGCCAATGCCAGAAACTTATTGTCCTTCTCACCACACAGGTAGTGCACCTTTGCTGGCAACATTCTGAGCAAATCGCCCAGAAAATCCTGTTGGGATAAGGATGTAGCACGCAGCATGCTTGCCACTTTTGTACCGAGGTTATCACTGCGCTTAACGATCAAACTTTGTCTTTGCGCATGATTTAGTGAGGAAAATACAGGTTGTTGGTACCAATCTTGAAGCACATCAACAATGGGCTCATTTTCAAAACGCACCGCCCATTGTTCATCATGTTCACGCCTTTCCGCTCTCTCGGATTCAGGTAAACCTGGATGCCCATTTTCGATAATAAGCCCAGCTAAAAGCGTGCTTATTACTTTGAGAGAGCCAGGGCAGTGAGTGGCGAGATACATCGCAATGCGTGCGCCCAGCGAATAGCCCACCAGCCAAAAAGGTGAAGACAATGTCTCGTTGATTGTTGCTATTACTTTGATGCAGGTATCTTCAAAGCCGACCGCTTCGATATGTTGGCTACCACCGTGTCCCGGCAAATCGATAGCCAGGCACAGATACTCTTTGGAAAGCTCATCAATGACAGGTTGCCAATCCCTATGGTCGCCAAGTAGGCCATGAAGGAAAACAAGGGCAGGTTTGTCTGCCTGCCCTTGGAGGGAATAATTCAATCTTTCAGAGCAGTTCTGCATTGGCAATGTCACCAAACAGCGCTTTAAGTGCCTTGCCACATTCGCCTGCCCCAACCTTGAGTTCAATGACCGTCGTTCCCGGCGTAGACTGCGCATCGATGCATTGTGCTCGCGCGGTTTCCAGCGATGAAGGGCATATATAATTGAGCCCGAACATCGCAGCAGCATGAGAAAAATCGATGCCATGCGGCATGCGATAGAAGGTTTCTTTGTTCTGATCAGGCACCGGTAACATATCGAAAATGCCGCCGCCATCATTGTTAATGATGATCAGCGCAAATGGCAGCGGATTGTTTGCCAGTAACGCAAGGCTGTTGAGGTCGTAGAGTGCGGAAGTGTCGCCCATCAGCATCACCATAGGCCGCTGTCTGCTGCGTTGAACGCCTGAGGCAGTAGCAATCAGACCATCGATGCCCGATGCACCGCGATTGGCAAATACGGCTTTTTCTGGCAGTTGACTACACATGTCCAACAGGCGGATTGCCATGCTGTTTCCAATGAAGATGTCGCTATCTTCCGAAAGCCAATGACTGAAGTCAGCAGCTAAGGAGACTTCTGACAGCGATTCACCAGACAAACCGTTAAAAGCCACCAATCGCTCAAAATATTGTTGGCTCGCCACAACCAACACATCAGCCCAATGCGCGTGTTCGTTATCACGGGTGATATCAGAAAAAGCCAGCGCCATATCAGCCAATGGCGCATTGATACGCAACCCCTGTTTATGACTTGGGTCCAGCCTTTCTGGATGTTTCTCTACCAACCAGTACGTCCCCTCAAACTGGTTAATAAACTGGCCGAGGCGCTTTGACACCAAACGGCTGCCAAATTGAACGATAATATCAGCTTGGTTCAGCACTTCAGCACACGCAGGGTTTTGCAGCCAAACATCAAAGCCTGCGAATGCAGAGCCTTGGCTCGCTTGCGGGTCGCAGAGAATAGGCCAGTGAAGTTTCTGAGCCAGCGCATCAATGGCTTGGCGCTCTCGTAAAGAGGCCTTACCCACCACCAACACACCTTTTTGTTGCTGGAGCTGAGCCCAATCGCGCAAAGGCTGGCTTAAATCTGCGCGTGAAGGCGTGAAGGACAAGTAAGGCTCATCACTCTCCAGCCAGGTTCGTACTGGCTCAAGGTATACCGAAGCGTCTTCCATTTCCCCGTATAAAGGTTCAGGGAACGGACAGTTGATATGATAACTCCCGCCCAGTTCTGACTGACGATGGAGCCCCTCTGACACTGTCGACAATAGCCAAGCTGGCGAAATATGTTCTGTAGGAGATGGAAGGAAACTCGTTATTTCTGCGTGCTCGCTGAAAATGCCCTGCTGACTGATTGCCTGGTTGGCGCCACATTGAATAAGCTCAGGCGGACGGTCTGCCGTCAGCAGCACCAGCTTTTCACGGGTTAAACGGCTTTCTGCCACAGCTGGCAGCAAATTCGCCACCGCTGTACCGGACGTGACAATCACAGCGACAGGATTGTCAGAGGCTTTCGACAATCCCAGCGCTAAAAAGCCTAAACCACGTTCATCGAAGTGGGTATGTAGACGAATAGAGGAATCAAGGCTTTGGAGTCTTTCCGCTTCCAACGTTAGCGGTGTTGAGCGCGAGCCCGGTGCAATACAAATGTCTTTCACACCCGCACGTTGCAGCGACATCAAAATCAGTCGTGCCCAGATACGGTTGATGGTTGAAGGCTTCATCCGGCCTTTTTCTCCATGTGTTTGTCCGGCGAAGGACCCAGCAGGTTTCTGAGTGTCGCCATTTTCCGGTCGAGCTCTTTCCACTCGCTTTCCGCCACTGAACCCGGCACGATGCCTGCACCCGCAAATAGATGCACCTTGTTATCAACAATCAGGGCGCTGCGGATAGCGACACAGAATTCACTTTGCTCAGGGCTAAGGTAACCCACCGAGCCGCTGTACCAGCCGCGAACGAAGGGTTCATTCTCAACGATAAAATCCACTGCTTTCTCGCGGGGTAAACCTGCCACCGCAGCGGTTGGCTGTAATAAATCCAGTAATGTGGAAGAAGGTACGTCAGGGATTAGATTCGCTTCAATATCGCGCTTTAGGTGCTGCACATTGCGAAGACGCACTAAGTGCGGAGTGACTTCAACATCCAATTGCTCGC
The DNA here is from genome assembly GCF_000973155.1 of Grimontia sp. AD028. Classification (NCBI taxonomy): domain Bacteria; kingdom Pseudomonadati; phylum Pseudomonadota; class Gammaproteobacteria; order Vibrionales; family Vibrionaceae; genus Grimontia; species Grimontia sp. AD028. The sequence goes on from NZ_LASY01000026.1 coordinate 12,083, forward strand.
TGTGGGGATTCAGTCGTTGGGTAATATCATCAACAACCAAACGGTTCTCATAGATGTTCTTACTGTCATTGAGCAGCCAAGTCGCCAGTGAGAGGTCTTCCTCGGCGTCTTTGCCGCGACCTATGGTACCTGCAAGAGCTTCAGTATAGAGTTCGCTGTCATTGCGCCAGAATAGACGCTCTGGTGTCGAGCCAACAAAACAGTGCTTTTCATCCAACGCCAGCAGGAAGTGAAAGTTGGACTTATTGATCTCTACAGAAGCTTTAAGCAGGCTGGCTGCGGGTAAGGCTCGATCAAGCTCAAGCGTTGTCTTACGCGCCAGTACCACTTTCTGCAGTTCGGTTGTTTCAATCGCCGACAACGCATCACCAATCATGGTCGACCATTGGCCAAACTCTGGCTGATGCTGGGTTGCCAACACGTCGCAATCCAGATGGGATAAGCGTTGGGATTGAATGATTAGCTTAGATAATGCCGAGCGAACTTTTAACAGGTCCGCGCAAACGTTCAGCGTGATGAACCACTGCCCATCACGGCAAATAATCTCAATCTGTGGAAGGAAAAAGAAAGACTTGAGACAGCGTTGATTGCGCTCTGTGCGTCCATCGAACGACCGCCCTCCCCAAATGCGTTGGCCTTTAGCGAGTTGATGCTCTGCACAGGCAGGATCAGAAAAGGTTTTTACCTGCCCAAGCGCCAATACCTGTTCTTTACCATCACGGGTTTGCCAGTAGAATTTAGGAAATAAGGGCTGCGAGTGAAACCAATCCAGAGGGTCAGTATTCATCGACCAACAAAATGGCTCAGATAACTGAGGAGGTAATGGTGTTGTAGCTAACAGGGATTCTACAATTCTATCAATAGCTTGCCGCAAATTTGTCAAACTAACCTCGCTTAAAGCCACTGCCCACAAGCAATAGTTCTTGTGGGTAAATGTTCAAGTTCCCAGAAGTTGATGCTTCGAGGCACTGGCGGTGTGGCTAAGAAAACAATCATTCCTCCTCAATGCTACGACGACCTTTGCATGCATTGCCTTCATCTAGATCAATTTCACGTGCTACTTTTTAAAAATTAATCGCCTGCCACTTTTACCCGCTGTGACCACTCTGAACGGCCAAATAACATCCAATGTCTTCTGAGCCGTGGCCTAACGCTCTCTCATCCATCCAATTTTTACCAACATTTCCTTTTGATAATTCGCACTAAGGCACTATCAATTGTGACGAAACTCACCTCTAACAGAACAAAACACCCGTACTTAGGATTTAATCACTGATTTTGGGTGTTTTCGCCATTTCTTACTATTGACTACTTATAAATCGACTTTTATTAGTGTAATTTACTGCAAAACAGCAATATTTAAGCTCAGGAACCAAGATGCAAGAAATCGGGATGTCGACCAAGCTGGACAACGTTTGTTACGACATACGTGGCCCAGTGATGAAAGAGGCGAAACGCCTCGAAGAAGAAGGCCACAAAATTCTAAAACTGAATATCGGCAACCCAGCCCCATTTGGTTTCGACGCACCAGATGAAATTCTGGTAGACGTGATCAGAAACCTGCCAACTTCTCAGGGTTATTGTGACTCCAAGGGAATTTACTCGGCGCGTAAAGCGGTGGTTCAGCACTACCAAAAACGCGGTATGCTGGATTTGGATGTTGAAGATGTTTACCTTGGTAATGGTGTCTCTGAACTGATCGTCATGGCTATGCAAGCACTGCTGAACGGTGGCGACGAACTCTTGGTACCTTCTCCTGACTACCCACTGTGGACAGCGGCAGTATCACTGTCTGGCGGTAAACCCGTTCACTACATGTGTGATGAAGAATCGGACTGGTACCCAGATCTGGATGACATCAAAGCCAAGATCACGCCAAATACAAAAGGTATTGTGCTGATCAACCCAAATAACCCAACGGGTGCAGTTTACAGCAGAGACTTCCTGTTGGAAATTGCGGAAATCGCCCGTCAAAACAACCTGATTATTTTCGCGGACGAAATCTACGACAAGATCCTGTACGACGGTGCTCAACACCATTCTATGGCGCCGCTGGCACCGGATGTTTTCTGCGTAACCTTCAGTGGCCTATCGAAATCTTACCGCGTGTGTGGCTTCCGCTCTGGCTGGATGATCCTGTCAGGCCCACGCCATCTTGCAAAAGGCTATATCGCAGGACTGGAGATGCTGGCGTCGATGCGTTTGTGTGCAAACGTACCCATGCAGCATGCTATTCAGACAGCACTAGGTGGTTACCAGAGTATCAATGAACTGATTCTACCGGGTGGCCGTTTGCTGGAGCAGCGAGATAAAGCGTGGGAGTTGTTGAACCAGATCCCGGGTATTAGTTGCGTGAAACCAAAAGGCGCGCTGTATCTGTTCCCAAAAATCGACACCAAGAAATACAGCATTCATAACGATGAAAAGATGATGCTGGACTTCCTGCTACAAGAGAAAGTGTTGATGGTGCATGGTACGGGCTTTAACTGGCACAAGCCAGATCACTTCCGTATTGTCACACTGCCTCGCGTAGATGATTTGGAAATGGCGATCGGCCGTTTCGAGCGATTCCTAACGACGTATCGTCAGTAAACTTCTATGAAATTAGGAGCTGGAACCACATTCTGCGATCCAGCTCCTAGGTCCTAGGTCCTAGGTCCTCATTCTTTAATCTGTTTTCTTTCCACACCAGCGCGAAAGCCAACCCAACGCACGCCCCGGCTAAATGCGCCTGATAGGCAACACCTGCGTCGATCAAGTCCGCAGTCATCGAGTCCCCGCCTGTGTAGGCTTCAAATCCCAGCTTCAAAATCACGCCGATGAGCATCACCCACCCCAACGGCATTTTGTTTTGAATATCCCGCACCACGCCCCAAACAAATAAGCCATGTAACACACCTGAAAGCCCGGCATACCAATCAAAAGGGCTGACGAACATGACCGCGCCTATCACTGCCATCATCACCCACACCATAGGGATAAGACTTCTGCTGCCATAGTATTCGCGATGAAGAAAAGCGAGCACCACCAGCCCAGCTAGATTCATAGCAAGGTGGATACCATTGGTGTGTGTTAGGTTTCCTGTTACGATTCGCCACCATTGCCCTGCAAGAATATCTGTACGATCCCACACCATCAGTTGATGGATAGTAGGGATTTGGGCAATGAGTATGATGATGGCGAGTAAGCCAACAAACCTAAGATGAGCCAATATGTGCTCCAAGCTTCGTGATATTAGTAAGTTATAGCGTACCGTGGTCATGAACCAGAAAGCCAGTCGATATTGTCCGCAGTGCGGAAAAGCCAACAAAGCCTGCATTTGCACTTTCATCCAGAAGATTGAAAGTGATGTGCCTGTGATCGTTCTTCAGCACCCTTCAGAGGTCAAGCAGCCCATCGGTACGGCGCGTATTCTTTCTCTGTCGCTCCCTAACTGTCGACTCATCGTGGGAGAAGACTTCAGCAACAATGACGAGCTGAACCAACTTTTGGACAGCGATGTTCATTACGCCCTGCTTTACCCAGCAGAGACATCTGAGCCGATCGGGAACTGGCAACTAGATGGAATGGCTCAAAACAAACAACGCGGTATAATTTTACTCGACGGCACCTGGCGAAAAGCCTTTAAAATGTATCAGCTTTCCAAAAACCTGCAGGCACTTCCTTGCGTGAAGCTGGATGATATCCAGAGTGGAAATTACCGCATCAGAAAATCCCCGGTCGATGGAGGCCTTTCAACCGTTGAAGCCGGCTTCTATGCCCTGTCGACAATGGCAGGAGACAGCGTGCCTTTCGAGCCACTAATCAATGCCTTCAATGAAATGATTGAGTTTCAGATAAAACAAATGCCGCCCGGTGTGTTTGAGCGGCATTATGGGGGAAGGGGTAGAGATTTGAGATTTGAGATTTGAGATTTGAGATTTGAGGACATGGTTTCTAACCTACTCTCTCCCATCTATCATTTCTCGTTATCTGCTCGTTCTCTAATCTGCTCTTTCTTCAGTCTGCTCTCTCTGCTTCTCACCTAATCGGATATAGCGGCCCCTGACTTGACGCGGTAAACATGGTGGCGTGAAGGCGTTGAGCATAGCCGTCTGTCATGCCTGATATGTAGTCAGCAATAGCACGGCGACCGCTTTTTCCTTCCGCGATTTCCTGTTGCCATTGAGCGCGTATCGCGACAGGTAACAACCTTTGTGGGTCCGCATCGAACGCATCGAACAGTTCCATTACCAATTGCTGGCCCTTGTATTCGATCACCTGAAGCTCCGGTTTTTGCACCACAAATTCACTGACAAAAGCTTTCAGTACTGACAGTACATAGTCCATGGTATCTGTCAGCTTGGCATTCCATTGAAGCAAGGGATCGTCAAAACGATTCACGCCATCCTGTACGGAAGGCTCGATGGCTATCGAGGTCAGTAGCGTATTCACCAAAGCGCCAATGGCATCTTTTCGCTCATAGTGCGGACCAAACATTTGATCGCTCAAATGTCCGATATTGGCTTCCAGCCAAGGATCACCACATTCCGCGAGTTTGCTGGCTACGGCTTCCTGCCATTGGTCGCGGTGAACAATACCCATCACAATGGCATCTTCAAGGTCGTGGACACCGTATGCGATGTCGTCTGCCAGTTCCATGATCGAACAATCAATAGATTTGTATTGTGTACGGCCATGCTGCTCTTTCGTTGGTGCCAATTTCAACGAGGTAAACAGTTTAGCGTCACTTTCAGACATGCCACCCAACACCCAGTTAAACCTTTCCAGGTCATCTTGATAGATACCCTTGGCTGGGTGCCACTCAGAGGCTTTCAGGTGACGAAATTCGACAACATCAGGCGGAAGCACTGAGCGCATTACAGATGCAATCGGTACGGGGTATTTCAGCAGGCCAAGTAAAGTACGACGGGCAAGGTTCATGCCGTCATGTTCGGTATAAGGTTCGAGCAAGGTAACGATGCGAAAGGTCTGCGCGTTTCCTTCAAAGCCGCCGTCGTTGCGCATCATATAGTTCAGCGCGATTTCACCACCATGACCGTAAGGCGGATGACCAATGTCGTGTGCAAGGCACAAGCTTTCCATCAAGCTGGTTGAAGGCAAGATATCGCGAAACTCAGGTTGCTTTTCTTTGATTTGAGCGAGGATGCCCGTCCCTATCTGGGAGACCTCAAGTGAGTGTGTCAGACGCGTGCGGTAAAACTCGCTATGTTCTGCGCCGAGCACCTGTGTCTTCGCCTGCAAACGCCGGAACGCGGCAGAATGCAGAATCCGAGCACGATCTCGCTGAAACACAGAACGCTTGTCATTACGGCGTTTTTTGTTTTCTTCAGCGAGACGCGTTTCCCAATCAGGTGATAGTGCAAATTCAGTCATCGCTGATTTCATCCAAAGAGAGCTCAAAACTTGGCGCAAACGTCGTCATAAAATATTCAGTCGCCTCACTGCCACGCTCGCTCATGGTTTTTTCCAGGCGACGTCTGGCTTGCAGGAACTCATGATTGCCCGCAGAAAGCTCTTCAAGACATTTAAGATAGGCACAAATGGCATCAGCCTGCTTCACCAAACGATAGTCATCTTGATTGATGGCTTCACTGTCGATAAGCGGCCGGTAATCCTCGCGAAATTCTTCCGGCAGCATGCCAACCAGCTTGTCTTCGGCTATTTGCTCGATTTTTTTGTATTCATCAGCGATGGCTGGGTTGAAGTACTTAATTGGTGTCGGCAGATCGCCTGTCAGCACTTCACTGCAATCATGAAACATCGCCAGCAGTGCAACACGTTCCGGAGAATATTGTCCACCAAACTTTTTGTTTTCTATCAGCGCGAGCGCGTGAGCAACAAAGGCAACCTGGAGGCTGTGCTCTGAGATATTTTCATTAGAAACATTGCGCATCAACGGCCAACGGTAAATAAGCTTCATACGCGCGAGATGGGCAAAGAAATGGCTGGTTTTCTGACTCATGGCTTCCTTGACGTCATTAGAACAGTTCTTTACTCATTCTGTTGTCGTCAGGCGGATTTCTCAAGCCTTATTCTTGATTTGCGGGATTTGGGGAGAGCGTGCTCCCCAGCACACAGCGGTTGAGATAGTAAATTGACTTTGGGGTATCAGAGCACGATACGGTCGCGGTTTTTCTCAACAATTGAGTCGCCAATACCTTTCACGCCCTTCAAATCATCTGCCGATTCAAATGCGCCATTAGTGTTTCGGTAATCTACGATTGCCTGCGCTTTCGCCTTACCGATACCGTCCAAATACTTATCCAGCTCTTCTACTTCAGCAGTGTTGATATTCACTTCAACCGGTACACCTTGCGCACCATCCTGTGCTGATGCCAAAGGCGAAAGTATTAGTGAGATGGCAAAAACGATTGCCGATACCATTGATTTCATGTCTTTTCCTCTTTTGAGTGATTAATACCAATCGTAGTAAATATCAGCTCATCCTAGCTTGTTAAAATACTCGATAACTGCGTTGGAAAATTTGACTGTAGAATAACTACTTATCGAAATTTTCCGCCTTGTTCTCGAGCATTTTTCCTGCGCTATTTCTGATCACCTACTTACTGTGATTGGTATAACAAAGGCCACCATAAAGGCTGAGGAAAAAGGTTCGAGTTGAAGGGATGAAAAAAACGACGGGGGACATAAAGTCCCCCGTCGATGCAACTTATCAATTACAGTCGCCTTGCAATCATATCAAGTTGGATTGATTTATTGCTCAACAGCGTCAAGTGTGTAAGTCACTTCAGTGCTTTCTTTCAGCTGTGCGATGACAGATTCCAGATCGATGTTAGCGGTGTTACGCGCAACACGCTCCGCCATCTGGCTTTGTAGACTGATTTCTTCGGTTGCTGGTTCTTTCACTGCATCTAGGGCAACAACCAGTACATCGCCATTGAAGGTGCGGGTAAAGCCGTATTCTGCTTTGCCTTCAGCCGGTGTTGCCATAGTGAACGCAAGCTCAACCACTTCACGCTCCTGAGAAACGCGCGCCAGCTCAGCTGCTTCACCAAACGCATAGCCTGATGCATTCAGACCCGCGTCATTGCCTTCACTCAGCTCCGACACTAAGGTGTTTGCCAATGCTTCAGCAGCCTTCTCACCTTCCTGACGCTTCAGCAAATCTGTCACTTGAGTTTCTACCTCTTCGAAAGGCAGCACAGTCTCAGGGCGAACTTCGTCTACACGCACAACCACAACATGCTCAGGAGCAATCTCAATGATGTCAGAGTTCAGACCGTCTTCACGCACTTCCGGTTGTTGCAGAGCCTGAGCAACAAGAGGGTTGGCCAGTGCACCTTGCAACTCGCTCAGAGATACGAAATCGGTTTTCTCTACCTTCGCATTCACTGAGTTCGCCGCTTCATCAAGGTTATCTGGCATTTCGAACGCTTTCTCTGCCAGCTCGTTGGACAGAGCGTAGAACTTCTCAACCGCGTGGTTTTGCTTCAGTTGTGCCATGATGTCATCACGCACTTCCGCAAAAGGCTTTGCATCAGATGGCTTGATATCATCCAGCTTGATGATGTGGAAACCAAACTCAGACTGAACCACTTCAGACACATCACCGTTGTTTACCAGCGCAAATGCCGCTTCTTCGAATGCTGGATCCATGACACCTTTATCGAACCAATCCAGCTCACCGCCTTGTTCAGCACTGAAAGTATCATCAGAACGGGTTTTCGCCAGCTCAGCAAAGTCAGCACCGCTATTCAACTCAACCAAGACTGCTTCTGCTTTTTCTTTTGCTGCGTTGTCATCACCCTGAATCATGATGTGGCTGACTTTACGCTGCTCAGCAGTGCCGTAATTGGCTTTGTTTGCTTCGTAGTAGTTCTTCGCTTCTTCTTCCGTCACGTCAGCAACGTCAGCGATACCTTCACCAGAGAGCTCAACATAAGAAATCTTGAATTGCTCAGGACGAACGAACTGCGATGGGTTTTGCTCGTAGTAAGCCTGCTTTTGCTCATCATTGATATCCGCTTTATCAGCGAAATCTGCGAGCGGCAGAGTCAAAGTGCGAACCATGCGCGTTTGACCTTCAAGCTTGTACAGTGCTTCCAGTTCACCTTCCAGCGCGAATTCACTGCTGATCAAGGCATTAACGAACTGTTCGCGAACCAGATCCTGGCGCACATACTCAGCAAACTGGTCAGGAGACAGACCGTTACGGCGAAGTGCTGCCAAATATAAATCGTTGTCAAACAGACCTGTTGAACCTCGGAAAGCTGGCATATCACGAATGGTTTGTTTGATTTGTGCATCGCTCACACGAAGACCTAAGTTCTTCGCTTCCTGATCCAACAACGCCTGATTCACCATACGGTCCAGAACATTGCGGCGGAATTGAGCCAAATAATTAGGATCACTCAACAGAGTAGAGAAGAAGTCACCGGCCTGTGCTTGCATCTGTGCACGCTCATTTTGGTAAGCTTGCTCGAATTGATTGCGGCTAATTTCTTGATCACCTACTGTTGCCGCAGGTACCACGGTGCCACCTGCCAGGTAGCCGCCAACACCAGCGAAAACAAAGGAAAAGATAATAAGGCCTAAGATGATCTTAACCGCGATGCTGTTTACGCCTTCGCGTAGTCGCTCCATCATAACGCGCCGTCACTCCTGCTTATTGAAACGTTCGTCTTTCATACAGCTTCTCTTGCACAGCAAAAAGCCAGTGCACCGATAGGCACTCAGTCAATTTGTATCAAGAGGAGTTGTTTCGATTAAAACTAAAAAAGCGCATCGAGAGATGCGCCTTTACACTCTGATTGAGCCTGATTATACGCTGATGTCGCACACTTTACAGCTTAAAACTAGGACTGGTGCGACAAAGAGCAAAACGAAGCGTTTAAGATTAGTTAACCGCGTCTTTCAGAGCTTTACCAGCTTTAAAGCCTGGGACTTTAGCAGCTGCAATTTTAATTTCCGCACCAGTTTGTGGGTTACGGCCTGTACGTGCTGAACGCTCACGAACAGAGAAAGTACCGAAACCAACCAGAGCCACTTGATCACCGTCTTTCAGGCTATCTGATACTGCTTCAATCAGTGCATCCAGAGCGCGACCCGCTGACGCTTTAGACAGGTCAGCATTTTCTGCAATTTTATCAATTAACTGCGACTTGTTCACTTTTTCATCCCCTTTACAAACGAACCACAAATCCCATTTTTTGCGGCGGCAACCGATTAATGGCGCCAATAGTTATTAAAACAAGACTTAAAAACGCTGTAGCTGTTATGAATTAAGGGCTTGCAGCGTTTTAATTAACTTAGCCCTCAAAAAAAACGCTGACAAGCCTTTTACCGACTGTCAGCGCTTTACGTTGCTTAATTTTGCTGCACGTCACTCTTTTGCGACGAAACCAGCTCTATTCCGAGAGGGTTGTCTTGTAGCGCCAGAGTCAGAACTTCGTCGATCCAGCGCACAGCGTGGATGTCGAGGTCTGCTTTGACGTTTTCAGGGATCTCTTCCAGATCACGTTCGTTCTCTTTTGGAATGATCACTGTTTTGATGCCACCACGGTGAGCTGCCAACAGCTTCTCTTTCAGACCACCGATTGGCAGCACTTCACCACGCAGGGTAATTTCACCCGTCATGGCAACATCTGCACGCACAGGGTTGCCCGTCAGGCTAGATACCAACGCCGTACACATGGCGATACCCGCACTTGGGCCATCTTTTGGTGTTGCACCTTCTGGTACGTGCACGTGGATATCACGCTTCTCGTAGAAGTCGTTATTGATACCCAGCTTCTCAGCGCGAGTACGAACCACAGTCATCGCTGCCTGAATCGATTCCTGCATCACATCGCCCAGAGAGCCAGTTTGTGTCAGCTTGCCTTTACCTGGCATGGATTCGGTTTCGATGGTCAGCAGATCGCCGCCCACTTCCGTCCACGCGAGACCGGTTACCTGGCCAATACGGTTGCTCTCGTCCGCTTTGCCGTAGTCAAAGCGTTGAACGCCCAAGTAATCTTTCAGGTTGTCCTGATTGATAACGATGGTTTTGGTGTCTTTATTCAGCAGAATTTCTTTCACTGCTTTGCGGCAAAGCTTGGAAATTTCACGTTCAAGGCTACGCACACCCGCCTCACGGGTGTAGTAACGGATGATACCGATGATCGCTGAATCTTGGATTTCAACTTCTTTCGGCTTCAGACCGTTGCGCTTCACCTGCTTATCAACCAAGTGCTGCTTGGCAATATTCAGCTTCTCGTCTTCGGTGTAACCCGACAGACGAATCACTTCCATACGGTCAAGCAACGGGCCTGGAATGTTCATTGAGTTCGATGTCGCTACAAACATCACGTCTGACAGGTCGTAGTCCACTTCCAGATAGTGATCGTTGAACGCATTGTTTTGCTCTGGGTCCAGCACTTCCAGCAGCGCAGAAGATGGATCGCCGCGCATGTCAGAAGACATCTTGTCGATTTCATCAAGCAGGAACAGTGGGTTTTTCACGCCAACTTTAGCCATCTTCTGGATAAGCTTACCTGGCAGAGAGCCAATGTAAGTTCGACGGTGACCGCGGATTTCCGCTTCATCACGCACGCCGCCGAGCGCCATACGGGTGTACTTGCGGCCGGTCGCTTTTGCAATCGACTGACCCAGAGAGGTTTTACCTACACCAGGAGGCCCTACAAGACACAGGATTGGCCCTTTAAGCTTGTTCACACGGTTTTGCACCGCCAAGTACTCAAGAATGCGTTCTTTCACACGCTCAAGGCCGTAATGGTCTGAGTTCAGAATCTCTTCAGCTTTCGCCAAATCTTTCTTCACTTTCGAGCGCTTCGACCATGGCACGCTGACCATCCAGTCGATATAGCTGCGAACCACCGTTGCTTCTGCAGACATCGGAGACATCATTTTCAGCTTCTGCAGTTCTTGCTCAGTTTTCTCTTTGGCCTCCTGAGGCATTTTAGATTCTTCAATCTTCAGCTTCAGGCTTTCAAATTCGTCAGGCGCGTCATCCAGCTCACCCAGCTCTTTCTGGATGGCTTTCATTTGCTCATTGAGGTAGTACTCGCGCTGGCTCTTTTCCATCTGCTTTTTCACGCGGCTGCGAATACGCTTCTCAACCTGCAGCAGATCGATTTCTGATTCCATCATGGTCATCAGGAATTCAAGGCGCTCAGCGATATCAATGATTTCCAGCACTTGCTGTTTGTCATTGAGTTTCAATGGCATGTGTGCCGCGATGGTATCTGCCAGGCGCGCAGCCTCGTCAATACCATTCAGTGACGTCAGCACTTCCGGTGGGATTTTTTTGTTCAGTTTGATAAAGCCTTCAAACTGACTGATCGCCGTGCGCACCAGCACTTCTTGCTCACGTTCGTCCATTTCTGGCGTTAGCATGTACTCGGCATCAGCGGTGAAGAAGTCGTCTTCACGGAACTTCTTGATTTCTGCACGCTGTAAGCCTTCCACCAGCACTTTCACTGTGCCATCAGGGAGTTTCAGCAGCTGGAGAATAGAAGCGACGGTACCGACCTTGTATAGGTCAGAAATGGATGGGTCATCAGTAGCGGCGTCTTTCTGCGCTACCAAAAGAATCTGCTTATCATTGTCCATCGCTGCTTCAAGGCAACGGATGGATTTATCCCGTCCCACAAACAGCGGGATGACCATGTGAGGATAGACAACTACGTCACGCAATGGCAGGACCGGAATCTCAATGCGCTCGGAACGCTCCAAGTTCATATTTTTCTCTCTTCCGTTTTCGTTATTACTGAGTATATGGGGATAGATTGTCAGGATTCAACGGCATATCCGGCAGAAAGTAAAAAAGGGAGCTAATGCTCCCTTTTTTTCGGTAATTTGTTGGTTAAATAAGCAATTTAACCCTAAGCAACATGCGTCTTATTCCGCGCCTGCCGCCTGATTTTCTGATGCTTCATAAATCAGTAGTGGATCAGACTCACCTTTGATCACAGATTCATCAATCACCACTTTGGTGACATCTTTGCTTGAAGGCAGATCGTACATGGTATCCAGAAGCACCGCTTCCACAATTGAGCGCAGGCCACGAGCACCGGTTTTACGATCCATCGCTTTCTTGGCAATTGCAGTCAGGGCGTCATCACGAAACTCCAGTTCTACACCGTCCAATTCCAGCAAGGCTGCATACTGTTTGGTAAGCGCGTTCTTAGGTTCACGAAGAATCTGCACCAGTGCATCTTCATCAAGCTCGCCCAAAATCGCAGTGACTGGCAGACGACCGATGAATTCCGGGATCAAACCGTACTTCACCAAATCTTCTGGTTCCACTTTGCTGAACAGATCGCTCAGTGTTGCTTCCTGATCTTTTGTACGAACTTCCGCACCAAAGCCGATACCACTGCCTTTGGCCACACGCTGGTCTACCACTTTGTCGAGACCGGCAAATGCGCCACCACAAATAAACAGGATTTTTGATGTATCAACCTGCAGGAATTCCTGTTGCGGGTGCTTACGGCCACCTTGTGGTGGAACAGAAGCAATCGTACCTTCAACCAGCTTCAACAGCGCCTGCTGAACACCTTCACCGGAAACGTCACGGGTGATAGATGGGTTGTCGGACTTACGCGAAATCTTGTCGATTTCATCAATGTATACGATGCCGCGTTCTGCTTTTGCTACGTCGTAATCACACTTCTGAAGCAGTTTCTGGATGATGTTTTCAACGTCTTCACCCACATAACCTGCTTCGGTCAGTGTCGTGGCATCTGCCATGGTGAACGGCACATCCAGAAAACGCGCCAGCGTTTCTGCCAACAGCGTCTTACCACTACCGGTAGGACCAATCAGAAGAATATTACTTTTACCCAGCTCGACGCCATCAGCCGTTGTGTCGCCGTTACGAAGGCGTTTGTAGTGGTTGTATACCGCTACAGACAATACTTTCTTCGCACGATCTTGACCGATAACGTAATCATCCAGATGCGCGCGGATCTCTTGCGGAGTTGGAAGCTCGTTACTGTCGCGCTTAGGCATGACCTCTTTTATTTCTTCACGAATGATGTCGTTACACAGGTCAACACACTCATCGCAGATATAAACAGAAGGTCCAGCAATTAACTTGCGTACTTCATGCTGGCTTTTGCCGCAGAAAGAGCAGTAAAGCAGTTTGCCGCTGCCACCGTCTTTTCGCTTGTCTGTCATTCGCTAACCTCTTTAGGCCTTAGCCCATGTTTACCATGATCTGAGTCTATAACATCTCGGGGAAATTTTCCGAACACCGAGAGACTCAATTCCAGGACGGTTAGTGTTAAGTAAACCTAACCGTCTCAGAATTAATAAATTAATCGCGCTTATTCAGTACCGCGTCAACCAGACCATAGTCAGCCGCATCCTGTGCAGCCATAAAGTTGTCACGATCAGTGTCGCGTTCAATCACTTCCAGCGGTTGACCCGTGTGCTCAGCCAACAGGGTGTTGAGCTTTTGCTTGATGGTCAAAATTTCTTGCGCGTGGATTTGAATGTCAGACGCCTGACCTTGGAATCCACCAAGTGGCTGGTGAATCATGACACGGGAGTTTGGCAGACAGTAACGCTTACCTTTTGCGCCACCCGCCAACAGGAATGCCCCCATTGAGCAAGCCTGACCCATACATACCGTGCTCACGTCTGGTTTAATGTACTGCATCGTATCGTAAATAGACATACCTGCAGTCACCGAACCACCCGGTGAGTTAATGTAGAGGAAGATGTCTTTATCAGGATTTTCTGATTCCAGGAACAGCAGCTGCGCAACAACAAGGTTCGCCATATGATCTTCAACCTGACCAGTCAGGAAGATCACACGCTCTTTCAAAAGGCGGGAATAGATGTCATACGAACGTTCACCGCGGGAAGTTTGTTCAACCACCATCGGCACCAATGCATCCATGATAGAAGGCATTCCGTTTTTTTCTTGAAAGCTCATAGTGTTATATCCCTAAAATAAATGGCCCGGATGAAATTACTTCATACGGACCATTGTTATCAGAAGAGTGAATTCTAAGTCAATTGTCCACTCAACAATTCTAGCACTTATGCTTGAGCTGGGTTCATCAGCTCAGAGAAAGCTTGCTCTTTTTCAGAAACTTGTGCTTTACCCAGCAGTGCGTCGATTGCTTGTTCTTCAAGAGCAACGTTGCGCATGTTTTCCATCAGGCGCTGGTCTTTCTCGTAGTAAGCAACCACTTCTGATGGATCTTCGTATGCAGAAGCCATTTCTTCGATCAGTGCTTTCACGCGGTCTTCGTCAGCTTTCAGCTCTTCAGACTTGATCACTTCACCCAGAAGCAGACCAACCACTACGCGGCGTTTTGCTTGTTCTTCGAACAGCTCACGTGGCAGTTCTGGTGCGTTTTCCATGTTGCCACCGAAACGCTGAACCGCTTGCTGACGCAGAACGTTAACTTCTTGGTCAATCAGTGCTGCAGGTACATCGATATCGTTGTTAGCAACCAGACCATCGATCACTTGCTCTTTAACCTTGTTCTTAACCGCTTGCTTCAGTTCGCGTTCCATATTTTTACGAACTTCAGCTTTCAGGCCGTCAACGCTGCCGTCTTCAACGCCGAAACGTGCAACGAACTCTTCAGTCAGTTCTGGCAGTTCTTGCGCTTCAACTTTGCTCAGTTTGATGTCGAACTTCGCTGCTTTACCTTTCAGGTTTTCAGCGTGGTAGTCTTCTGGGAAAGTCACGTCGATAGTGAACTCTTCGCCTGCTTTCTTACCAACGATGCCGTCTTCGAAACCTGGGATCATGCGGCCTTGGCCCATTACCAGTGCGAAGCCTTCTGCTTTACCGCCTTCGAACTCTTCGCCGTCGATAGAACCAGAGAAGTCCATCGTTACGCGGCTGCTTGCTTCAGCTGCTGCGTCAACTTCTGACCAAGAAGCCTGCTGCTTACGCAGAGTCTCGATCATTTCAGCAACGTCTTCTTCTTTAACGTCAGCCAGTGGCTTAACCACTTCTACTTTGTCCAGATCTTTCAGCGCGATTTCTGGGTAAACTTCGAAAGAAGCTTTGAATACCAGATCTTTGCCTTCTTCAGTGTCAACTGGAGTGAAAGTTGGCGCACCCGCTGGGTTGATTTTCTCTTTGATGATCGCTTCGATGAAATGACGCTGCATCACTTCACCCATCACGTCGTTACGTACAGCTTTACCGTACATACGTGAAACCATCTTCAAAGGCACTTTACCTTTACGGAAACCATCGAAACGACGATTTTTAGCAATGTTGCGAAGCTCTGCAGTTACTGCGTCTTCGATGTTTGCTGCTGGAACGGTGATAGTCAGGTGGCGCTCTAGGCCTTCTGTGGTTTCAACGGTAACTTGCATTGTATTAATAACCTCAAAACTTACTCAGGGTCGCTGAGTGATGTTGCCCGGCTCCTGCCGGTAGCATCCTTTCGTGCTACAGCGAATCGTTCGCCATAGCGCCTGTGAATCTGGATACACAGCGCGTTTGCGCGGGTATCGATTAGCCTCAAAAGACGAGGCATGATTTTTAAGACGCGCCATTATAGCGGCACCGCCCTGTCGAGTCGAGACGGGCTAGGTCCATCGTCATGTTTCTGTGAGATTGGGGCGAGAAAATGGATTTCAAGGGGGGAGATGGAGATTTAAGACTTGAGATAGAAGATTTGAGATACGAGATTAGAGATTAGAGATTAGAGATTAGAGATTAGAGATTAGAGATTAGAGACATTCTGCTCTTCCTGCTCTATCTGCTCTTCCTGCTCTATCTGCTTTTTCTGCTCTATCTGCTTTTTCTGCTCTATCTGCTCTTCCTAGGATCTTCTTTTCAATTAACTTCAGGAATCTAGGGTGCGATGCGTTTGGGAAAAAATTGCGATGAGAGAATATACGAGGAAGAAGTAGAAAGTGGCACGCCCTACAGGATTCGAACCTGTGACCCACGGCTTAGAAGGCCGTTGCTCTATCCAACTGAGCTAAGGGCGCACTTCATTCACACAGTGTGCGAACGCAGGGCAGGATTATAAAGGCACGAGTTTCTTCGTCAACGCTTTTCCTTGTGCTTTGCTGTTAAATGCCTAAGAAACAAACATAGTTGTTACCCTAACGCGAAAAATCCCCTTCTTTTTATCCTCTGTCTCTGTCGGCAAACAACATCTGTTCTGACGATAAAATGATTTCATCGTGCTCCCTATTGTTCTTTTTCTCGCTAAAGCGGATATTTCTGCGCCACAAATACCCCAGGGTCAGCAGACCCAAGTGGTTAAATTTTTTCTAGCCCGGAAGTAAAGAGAATGAATGAGTTTTGGGATATCACCCCGTTTAGCTGGGAAGGCGTACTCACCTGTGCCGCCTGCGGATGGATTTTAGGCCTTGAGCGCCAACTTCGCGGAAAGCCCGTGGGTATTCGTACGGCGATCCTCATTATTCTCGGTACCTACCTTTTTATGCGTCTGGCAACATCCCTTTCAGATAACTCGCTGGATCATGCGCGAGTACTCGGTCAGATCGTAACAGGTGTCGGTTTTCTGGGTGCAGGCGTCATGATGGCACGAGATGGTCAAATCCAAGGGGTGACCTCTGCAGCCGTCGTTTGGTTGATGGCGGGCCTGGGTATGGTGATCGCTTTTGACTACGGACGCCAAGCACTGCTTCTTTGTGCGTTTGTGCTTTTTGTCCTTGTTGGTCTGGATAAAGTTGAAACGACGTTTTCTTCCCTGACAAAAGGCGTGCATAAGCGCTGGGAGAAAAAGCGGAAAAAGACCGGAAAACATGCAGATATCATCGACTAGTAAGCGATCATTCTGCACAACCATTTCCATCAAAAGATTTTATCGTCACCACAAAATTATCTCTCTTTACGTTTATGGGTGGCGAAATAATAATCGCGCCTGAACGCACCATTCTCTGCGTTAAAACCTGCACTTCCTGTGCAGGTTTTTTAATTTCAATTCAGACGATTAAGGAAAAACATTGCAACAGAACCCTGTTATGCAGGCTGATCGCAACAGTCCTCTTGTGCCTGTTCTTAGCCTAAGCCTTTTTGCCGTTGCGTCAGGTTTCCTGATGAGCCTCATTCCGCTTGCGCTTGACGCACGTGGCATGTCGGTGAATCTTGCCTCCTGGCTCGCGAGCGTATTTTACGCAGGTCTGCTTGGCGGTGCGTTGATCAGTGCTCGCATCGTTGGCAAATTTGGCCATCGCAGTGCGTTAGTTGCGTTTTTGCTTATCGTTGTCAGTACCGTGGGTTTAATGATATTCAGCGCCTCACCTGCTGCATGGCTGTTTGCACGTTTTTTTGCAGGTATCGCGGTTGCCGGTGTGTTCGTCGTGATCGAATCATGGCTGCTGATGGCAGACACAGAAAAAGCCCGCGCGAAGCGTTTAGGCCTTTACATGGCATCGCTTTATGGTGGCTCTGCATTGGGTCAGTTAGGTATCGGCATGTTCGGTACAGAAGGCGCCATGCCACTGATTGTTGTCGCCAGCCTATTCTCAGCTGCAATTTTGCCACCACTGGTGTTCAAAAGGGGCCGCCCGAAAGCGGTTGGCCACGCGAGCATCAAAGTGAGCGAGATGAAAACCCTGCCAGCAGCGGCCTACATTGGCTGTATTGTGTCTGGTCTGGTGCTGGGGTCAATCTATGGCCTATTACCGCTGGAACTTGAAAGCAGTTACAGCCACGATCAGGTCGGCGCATTGATGGCTATCGTGATCCTTGGTGGCATGGTGGTGCAACCGCTGGTGAGCTGGTTGAACTCACGCATGGAGAAAGCTCTACTGATGGCGCTGTTCTGCTTCCTCGGTTTGCTTTCCATTGCCATGATTGAAATCGCGACCGTATCAGCGGGCGTGATGGCGGGCTTGTTCCTGTTGGGCGCATCAGCATTTGCCCTCTACCCTGTCGCAATCACGCTGGCTTGCCGCAACGTGGATGAATCAAAAATCGTAGCAGCTGCAGAGTTGATGCTACTGAGCTACAGCGTGGGTTCGGTGATTGGCCCGATCGTCGCCGGTGAAGCCATGTCCATGAAAGGCGGCCTCATGCTCTACTTCGTGGTCTGTTTCGCAGCAACTTTGCTTTATATGCTTGGCTCAACCAAGCGCAACCGCTCAACCGGCACTGATGGTGTTGATAAAGCAGTATCGATAGATATCTGAATTTTCGGAGCCCAATCCATGACGTTGGGCTTTAAATTCAACCCGCACGCAAACGTTTGCCCTATAGCCATGTCACACTTTTTTTGTCAAAATAGCGCCACTTTCGAGTCTATCTTCGCCAAAGGAAAAACATGGCCGCTCAAATCATTGATGGAAAACTTATCTCTCAAACTGTTCGTCAGGAAGTTGCTGCACGTGTAGAAGCCCGAAAAGCAGCAGGCCTCAGAGCGCCGGGTCTGGCCGTGGTGTTGGTGGGTGATGACCCAGCTTCTCAAGTTTACGTTGGCAGCAAGCGTCGCGTGTGTGAAGAAGTAGGTTTTGTCTCTAAATCCTACGACTTACCATCAACTACCAGCGAAGCAGAACTGCTTGGTTTAATTGATGATCTAAATGCCGATCCAGAAATTGATGGCATTCTGGTGCAATTACCGCTTCCTGCACAAATGGACCCAACTAATGTCCTTGAGCGCATCCACCCAGAGAAAGACGTCGACGGCTTCCACCCCTACAATGTTGGCCGCCTATGCCAGCGCATGCCAAAGCTGCGTTCATGTACACCGAAAGGCATCATCACACTGCTTGAACGATACAACGTGCCACTGCGTGGTAAACATGCTGTTGTTGTTGGCGCTTCAAACATTGTTGGCCGCCCAATGACGATGGAGCTGCTGCTTGCTGGCTGCACCACCACAACATGTCACCGTTTTACCAAAGATTTGGAAGGACATGTTCGCCAAGCTGATCTTTTGGTTGTTGCTGTGGGCAAACCCAACTTCATTCCCGGCGATTGGATTAAACCTGGCACAGTGGTGATTGATGTGGGCATTAACCGATTGGAAGATGGCAAACTGGTGGGTGACGTGGAATATGGCGTTGCTGCAGAGAAAGCCAGCCATATTACTCCAGTACCCGGTGGTGTTGGCCCAATGACAGTGGCGACGCTGATTGAGAATACCTTGCTGGCTTGCGAGCAGTACCATTCTTAATGCAAAAGGGCAGCGATTCGCTGCCCTAATCTTTTCCAAACAAATCTCGGGTATAAACTTTATCTTTCACGTCTAACAGTGCCTCGTCCATTCTGTTCGAAATAATGATATCCACCCTTTCTTTGAACAGCTCCAAATCCGTCACCACCCGCGAATTGAACAACGTTTTCTCTTTATACACAGGCTCGTAAATCACGACTTCTAAGCCTTTGGCTTTGAGTCTTTTCATCACCCCCAGAATGGAAGAGGCACGAAAGTTATCAGAGCCCGACTTCATGATAAGTCGATATATCCCTACCACTTTGGGGTTTCGCTTCAAAATGGAGTTGGCGATAAAATCTTTTCTTGTTCGGTTAGCATCAACGATGGCACCAATTATGTTGTTCGGCACTGACTGATAGTTGGCGAGAAGCTGCTTGGTATCTTTTGGCAAGCAATAGCCACCATAACCAAAAGACGGGTTGTTGTAGTGATGACCGATCCGCGGATCCAAACATACACCTTCAATGATTTCTTTTGAGTCCAACCCTAAGGATTCCGCATAAGAGTCCAACTCATTAAAGTACGCCACGCGCATAGCGAGATAGGTGTTGGAAAATAGCTTGACCGCTTCCGCTTCTGTCGAATGCACAAAGAGTGTTTGGACATTATGAGCCAACGCACCTTGGTTCATTAACGCCGCATACACTTTGGCCTGCTCAGAAAAATCACCCACGATAATTCTGGAAGGGTAGAGGTTGTCATAAAGCGCGCTACCTTCCCTCAAAAACTCCGGCGAGAACAGGATATTGTCAGCTTGGTGCTGTTTTCGAAGAGAGTCAGTAAAACCGACAGGAACTGTCGATTTAATCACGATGCTAACGGAAGGGTTCACTGACAGAATATCGGCGACGACAGTCTCCACCGAACTGGTATCAAAGAAGTTGGTTTCAGGGTCGTAATCGGTGGGGGTGGCGACCAAAACAATTTCCGCCCAGTTATAAGCAGTTTCTGCATCGATGGTGGCATAGAAACTGAGTTCGGGGTTTTGGAGGAACTGTTCTATCTCAGTATCAGAAATCGGAGACTGGCCCTGATTAAGTAGATCCACCTTTTCTTGAAGAATATCAACCGCAACGACCTCATTGTGTTGCGCCAGCAGCATCGCATTTGAAAGACCAACGTAACCCGTACCAACGACCGCTACCTTCATCTACTGCACATCCCCTTTTTATTCCTTTAGCAAAGCACATTGCTTAATTCGCTTCAGGGTACGTATCAATCATGACACTTTTCTTATTATTCAGAGTATAGGAGATGAATGTTTAGTACGGGGATTGACCAAGCCATCTATCATGCCAACCAAATCTGGGGGCAAAACGTGTCTACATATGTTCTGAAGCTAGCATTAAAACCAACAAAGAGGGCGATGGTTTTCCATCGCCCTTGGCTGTGTGTTTGCAGCACTGAAAAAGTCACGTCTGCTATCGTGAAGGCAACACTAGCAACGTAAAACGCCACTCTGTTTTTTTGGAGAGTTAATTCCTTACCATGAGCGTTATTTAGAGAGCAATAGTTTATTTGGCATTATAAACATTCTGGAAACAGTAATTCGTCGCTTCAATAAAGCCTTCTACTGAACCGCAATCAAAACGTTTCCCCTTGAACTTATAAGCAAGAACACAACCATTTTTGGCCTGCTCTAGCAAAGCATCAGTGATTTGAATTTCGCCACCTTTACCCGGTTCTGTTTTCTCAATGATGTCGAAGATATCAGGTGTCAGGATATACCGACCGATAATCGCCAAGTTGCTTGGCTCTGTGCCTGAGGCAGGTTTTTCAACCATATCAGTGACTCGGATAAGGTTGTCGGTTAACGCTTCTCCCGCGATAACACCGTACTTGTGCGCATCCTCGGCCGGGACTTCTTCAACCGCGACAATTGAGCATCGGAACTGTTTATAAAGTGTGGCCATTTGCGCTAAAACGCCTTGCTCGAGGTTGATGCATAAATCATCAGCCAACACCACGGCAAAAGGATTATCACCGACCAGCTCACGCCCAGTCAAAATGGCGTGGCCAAGCCCTTTCATCTCGCGTTGGCGAATATATGTGAAGTTCGCAGCATCAATCACCTCGCGGATATCTGCCAACAACGCCTCTTTGCTGGTTCCGGAAATTTGATGCTCAAGCTCATAGTTTTTATCAAAGTGATCCATCAAAGAGTGCTTGCCCCGGCCTGTGACAATACACATATCTGTCATACCCGCCTGAATCGCTTCATCAACACCGTATTCAATCAGGGGCTTGTTGACGATAGGCATCATTTCTTTAGGCATAGATTTGGTTGCAGGAAGGAAACGTGTGCCGTAACCGGCAGCAGGAAATAAACACTTCTTAATCATTGAAAAATCCTAAATCTAAATAAACATCCCTAGACTTGCGAGGGAACAAGATTATCTCTTTTGCTGCATTTTAAAACATATCAACTCTCTTTTCCCCTTAAACTTTGCTGTCCCAGCCGAGAATCAGCGCAATAAACGCATTGAATTTATTGAGTTAATTCTATTCAGCGATACTAACATTATTGACCACATAAGAAGAGTTCAGATTTCTGCGGCCAGTGATACAGTCTGGGCAAGATTGGCTTGGACAATGCGGTTAGCCAGAGCCTGTTGCGCATCAAAATCGCCATGGACGATTCTTACCTCTCTTGGACTTTCCTTAATACCACGAATAAATTGAAGCAGATCGTTTTGGTCAGCATGAGCGGAGTAGCCTGACATGGTGTGGACGTGGGCGTTTACATCAATCAGTTGATGGTCAATTTCTACCTGCTTTTTCCCGCGTTGGAGTTTGCGCCCGAGTGTTCCTCTGGCTTGATAGCCCGCTAATATCACGTCAGTTCTGGCATCAGGCAATAGCGCTTTCAAGTAGTTTAGAATGCGTCCGCCATTACACATGCCACTGGCAGCGACGACAATCGCGGGTTCGCCAGTTTGTTTGAGGCGGTTAACAAGTGCTTGGTGATCGCGGTGCGAATCGATGGTAATGCATTGCTCGAAAGCGAGCGGATGCCTACCCGTTTCCAATCTGGTTTTCGCTTCTTTTCCCCAAAGGGTTTTGAACTCGCGATAGCGATCAGTTACCTTGGCCGCCATTGGCGAATCGAGAATCACTGGGATTTTCGACCATTCGCGCTTTTCAAACTCATCCAGCTGTGTGGCGATAATGGCTTCGATATCAAAGAGCAGCTCTTGGGTTCTTCCGACGCTAAATGCGGGAATAAGTATTACGCCTCCATCAAGCAATGAACGGTCTATTAAAGCTTTCAGTCTTTGGGCACGGCGCTCAATGGATTCATGCACACCATCACCATAGGTGCTTTCGATCACCAGCACATCTGCTCTTTCAGGTGGCTTTGGGTCTGGGAGTAAAGGCGTGTTGTTCGGGCCAAGATCGCCCGAGAAAACAATCACCTCTTTGCTTGGGAATTTCACTTCAACAAAGGCAGAGCCAAGGATATGACCTGCTGGCTGAAAACGAATATCTGCGACTAATTGAGATTGGTGATTCACGCTATGCCAACTGCCGTAATCGACGGGGATTGTTAGCGCTTCAATGAGTTTAAGAATTCGCTGCCTGTCTTTTCGCTTAAGTCCCTGCTGCAAACCAAGTGAATCGTCGAGCATCATGGGCACCAGTTTTGCTGTGGCGAATGTGCAATAAATAGGAGAGCTGAAACCTGCCGCAAGCAACCAGGGTAAACGCCCGATATGGTCTATGTGAGCATGGGTCAGGATCAAGGCATCGATATCATGAACATCAAATTCGACATCGAGCGCTCTCTCCTCCTCACCCTGAAACGTGCCACAATCGATGAGGAGCTTTCCGCTTTCTGTGGTGAGTTGATGGCATGAGCCTGTTACGCCGGTTTTGGCGCCGTGGTGAATAATCTGCATACGCGTTGTTTTCGGCAATGGCTTGTCAGGCCAGTCTGCCGTATATCAAGCAAGCATAAAGTGAGGAAGGTTATGTGCCGGACAGAGTTGGAAATTTAAAGTGAAAATACGAGAGTATTTCAGAAGGGTTTCGAGAGAGTGGGTACTTGGGTTTGGCGCGTTGACAAAGCGCTCCATTAGGGAGCGTTTCATAGAATCTTTGGCTAATTTTTGATTCTGTCGCCAGCACCACCGCCAGTAGCCGTTTGAATAATAAAGGTAAAGTAGAGCTTCACCGTTAGCGTTTGAATCATCTTTTGATCCCACTCTGCAAGCAGCTTGGGTGTCGACATATCAATTTCGTTGACCTGCGCCAAGCCGGTAATTCCTGGTAAAACGTCAAAAACGCCTCTTGAATTGCGCTCAGCAATAAGCTCTTCTTGGTTGAAAAGACAAGGACGAGGACCAACTAAACTCATCTCCCCCTTTACCACATTAATAAGCTGAGGCAATTCGTCTAATTTAGTCTTTCTCAGGAATGCTCCAAGCTTGGTAACTGACGAAGCACTGGCGAGATGTGTCGCGACTGATGCTGTATCCGGTGCCATGGTCCGGAATTTTATCAGGGTGAATGGTTTTTGGTTTTTGCCTACCCGCGTTTGTCGAAAGATCGGAGAGCCAGTATCAAAGTAACCGATCACTATCACGATAAGAAGCACGGGCCAAAGCAAAAGAAGCCCCAATAGGGCAAAGAAAAAGTCAAAGATTCTCAACATCATTTTTTCTCATCGATTACTTCATTTATCAGACAAAAATGCACTGACCGTTTCCTGAATGCCTTTCTCGAACGTGACTGGAGGCTTCCAGGACAAGGTGTTTAATGTCTCGGTAACGTCTAATTGAAGGTTGCCACAGAGGCGATCAGACAAGTGGGATTTACCCAAAACTTTAGCACTCACTTCTATCAAGCTCTGCGGTATTGGAACAAGCCGAGAAGAACTGGCCATACTGTCGGCAATCTGCTGCATCAGGCGCGTTGTTGAAACGTCATCGTTATCGGACACCAAGAATATTTTATTGGCTGCATTCGGGTGTTTGCAACAGGTCAAAATGAGCGAGACGAGGTTGTCTATAAATACCAGGCTACGTTGATTATTGATTGCGCCAAATGGGAGCGGAATGCCCTTACGCATGAGCTTCATCATGGATTCGAAGTTAGCTTTAACGCCGGGGCCATAAACCAAAGGGGGTCTGATGATAACCACTTCCATACCAGTTTCAGCAGCCACGCTTTTTAAACCTACTTCCGCTTCATATTTGCTCAAGCCGTAGGGATCAGTGGGTGGTTCAGCCAGAATGGGTTCAAAAGCTCCACCTTTTTTGGTTCTCTCTCCATTGACTTTAATGGAGCTGATAAAGACAAAACGCTTAACACCACTTTGAGCTGCCTGCCGAGCGAGGTTTAAAGTGCCTAAGGTGTTAACTTCCTGATAAGAAGCCAGAACATCTTCAGGGCTTTGTGACTCCGTCATTTGATGAACACGAGCAGCGCAATGAACAAGCACTTCTACACCCGTTAAAGCGGGAAACCAGTCAGTGTCACCATTAATCGAAGTAACAAACTGTGATTCAAGATTTATAGTTTCGCTGCGTGACTGGTATGTGCACTGCCATCCCAATGATTTTCCAGCCTCAACAACCCGCCTTCCTACAAAGCCACTGCCACCAGTCACAAAAATGTTCACTGTTTCACTTACTCTAGGACTTAAAACGTAAGATTCTAGCATGTGACTATAGCTAGCAGTAGCAAACACCTTTAAAATGTATCAACAGTTGGCTTGCGATTGCTAATAGGCTCATTCTAAAACTATAACGAGAATCACTTTACCTAATGTTTACACCGATCCAACTTCTTCTGAGCGCTCAGCGCAGAAATAAACGAATTATCAGTATTATCTATGACCTTCTAGCCGTCATTTTCTCTTTTTATTTTGCTATGGCGTTGCGGCTAGATTCTGTCCACATACCTTTTGGATTTAAAGAGGCCTTGTGTTTAGCGGTAACTGGTAGCGTAACTGTTTTCTGCTTCATCAAACTCGGAATGTATCGCGCAATTCTTCGCTACATGATGATGCCCGCAGTCGGAAACATTTTCATAGCTGTCGTTCTGTCTTCTATCACTTTGGCGCTGAGTGGATTTTTCCTTCAAGCATTTATCCCCCGCAGTGTTCCATTTATTTATGCTGGCATCGCAATGATAATGCTTGGTGCGCCGCGCATCATTATTAGAACTGTCTACTACCACTACTATCGTCGTCAAAAGCCCAACGTGTTTATCTATGGCGCAGGAAGTACTGGGCGCGATTTGGCTTATGCGCTAATCCAAGGAGATGAGTATCATCCAGTTGTCTTTCTAGATGACGACCCTAAAAAGGTGGGCCAAATTATTACTGGTGTACGTGTATATCCAGCCGATGAGTTTGATCGCCTAATGAGCCTATATGAGCCAGTAAAATTGCTGCTGGCGATCAACAACATAAACAAAGGGGAAAGATTAAGGCTCCTGGACAAGCTTTCGAATTGGCCAATCGAAGTACAATCCGTGCCATCTGTGGAAGATATTGCTTCTGGTAAAGCACTTGCAACGGAGATCAGGGATTTAGAGATAGAGGATCTGCTTGGGCGCGAACCGGTTAAACCTGACTTAAAGCTCATGAGTAAAAATATTACGGGCAAAAATATTCTCGTTACCGGAGCTGGTGGCTCTATCGGCTCAGAGCTCTGTAGACAGATATTAACGCAACAACCAGCTAGACTGGTTCTGGTTGAACTGAATGAATATAACCTCTATACCATTCACCATGAACTTGTAGAAACTGCCAAGAGTTTGAACCTAACTGTCGACATAGTTGCTGCTTTGGGCTCTGTGCAAAAAGAAAATCGGATGACAAAGCTGATGGAAAACAACTGTATTCATACGGTCTATCACTCAGCCGCCTATAAACATGTTCCTTTGGTCGAAGACAACATTATTGAGGGCATTCGAAACAACGTCTTTGGTAGTTTGCACTGTGCCAATGCTGCAATAGCTGCTGGTGTAGAAAGCTTTACGCTGATTTCCACTGATAAAGCGGTCAGACCCACGAACATTATGGGAGCAAGTAAACGGATGGCTGAGCTCATCCTTCAAGCGCTTGCCGAAAAAGGAACGTCTACCTGCTTTACTATGGTGCGGTTTGGTAACGTGCTTGGCTCTTCCGGCTCTGTTGTGCCACTATTTAAAAAACAAATACGGAACGGCGGCCCAGTAACGGTTACCCACCCAGACATTATTCGTTATTTCATGCTGATTCCAGAGGCCGCACAGTTGGTAATTCAAGCTAGTGCTATGGGACACAACGGACAAGTATTCGTTTTGGATATGGGAGAGGCTGTAAAAATACATGACCTTGCCTTAAGGATGATTCATCTGATGGGCATGAAAGAGTATGTAGTGGGAAGTGGTGAAGAGGGGGATATTGAAATCAAGTTTACTGGTCTAAGACCGGGAGAAAAACTATTTGAAGAACTACTAATTGGCGATAACGTAGAAGGGACTGGCCATCAAAAAATCATGACCGCACGAGAAGAAAGCCTAAGTTGGTCAGAAATGGCGGAGATAATTGAAAAACTCGATGAGTGTTGTCATGATTTTAACATTGCCTGCATTAAGCGCATTCTTTTAGATGCACCTACTGGGTATAAACCTGAAGTTTAGCTTTTAGCACTCCCCATAATTTCATAGGATACTTTGATAAAACCCATAACCAGTTAGACCTTATTCCATTTTTACGCAAGGAGTATAATATTTCCTTATTGAGCAATACTTTGGAGTCGAACCCTGAAGTACTCACACCCCCCTCACGCATTTTCACCAATGGTTGAGAGAGATATTTAAGTTGGTATTTTTTTCTAGAAAATAGGCGTACAACAAAGTCAAAATCGGCTGCAATCTTATAATCTAGTGAGTAAACACCCAAGTCCATAAAACACTCTTTCCTCAAATACAAAGAAGGATGCGCTGGCATAATTCCTCGCTTAAGCCCCCTATAACTTGCTGATTTTGAAGAGTAAAACCTAGTGACTGAGTTTAAATCATCTTGCTTACAAAAAACAACATCACCATACACCCCGTGAATGTCAGGCGAAAAAGCCTTGACTATATTCTCGATGACAACCTCATTCATTAATACATCATCTGAGTTTAGAATGCCTATCACATCTCCGGTTGCCAGTTCAATACCTTTATTCATCGCATCGTATAAGCCCTCATCATTCTCACTGATGTGTAAATCAACAACTTCCGAATAGCAATTTACAACTAGATTTGTATTATCTGTAGAACCTCCGTCAACAACAATATATTCAATATCTTCATATGTCTGACGTTTAACAGACTCAATCGTATCTTCAATTTCTTTTTCAGAATTAAAACAAACTGTAATGATTGAAATTTTCATAATCTTCTAACAATAAACCCTTCTATCTGGCCCCTTTTCATACAATGCTAGATGAATAGTATCGACTCAGCAGACACTTTTGAGCTTTTTTCGTACTGCTTTCATACTCTACAGGTGACATTTGGTCGTTGAAATTGTTCTGACATTTTGCGTTGTAGAACATCTCAATACATTAAAAGATATCAAGCGACTTAAAGTTTGAATTCAGTGGAAAATGAATTACGTTGACTTGTCATGGAGCACCTCCTTCTTTGGTAGAGACTTTACCACTTTAAATGATTGTCAGTTCATTAAACCACTACACAATGCGACTCCCAAAAATGGAGTTATCTATTTGCTTTTTCAAACGAAAATATCACAAAACTGATGTTTTGCAATGGAGAGTTATACCTTAGCATATAGCTCTACTCTTAGTTATTACAGATTAAAAAGCAATAAAATGCTAAATGAATCTGATTCTGCATAACACTTTATCAACCAAACTAATCGCATCTTCCATTCGTTCAGCTTCCGCATAACAACGAAGTTCAGGGGCATTACCAGACGGACGCAAATGAATGATCGAACCATTAGATAGCCCTAACCTTAAACCGTCAGTATGATCAATACTAACAACATTAAGAGCCGACAAACCAAGAGACTCCAATAACGGTTTAGTATTTTGACGACCACTTTCTAATATCGATAAACTCTTTTCTGTCGCAAAGTTTTGAATACGGTCACTATGCGTAAAACGCTGTGGTAATTGACTTACCAAGCTTTTGATCGATGATGCTTTCGCTAAAAAAAGCAACATAAGCGCAGGTAAAATAGCGTCTCGGGTTGGCAATGCTTTTAGAGATTTCCCATTCACCGAAACATCACTTCCGAG
The DNA here is from genome assembly GCF_000973155.1 of Grimontia sp. AD028. Classification (NCBI taxonomy): domain Bacteria; kingdom Pseudomonadati; phylum Pseudomonadota; class Gammaproteobacteria; order Vibrionales; family Vibrionaceae; genus Grimontia; species Grimontia sp. AD028. Next base: position 40,473 of record NZ_LASY01000026.1, read on the forward strand.
CAAATATCCCCCGTTAGCTTCAAACCCTGCAATTCTTTTATAAGTTTTTGCCAATTTGGAAAATTCAGCGATAACATAGGGCGAGCCAATTCGTGTTTTAGACACGGCTTCGAATTCAGGAGATTCAGCAATAATAGTGTTACAACTAACAGGCACAGCCAATGCTTCAATTCGAAGCGCCTTTGAGCAAAGCAACCCTAGGATATCACCTCTCAACCATTCGCCGCTCTCATCAGCAACTAAAGGACGATCACCGTCTCCATCAGTCGAAAATATAAAATCCAAATTATATTTTTTCGACCAACTGCGTGCTTTTTCCTTATCAGATTCAGCAACTGCTTCAGTGTCAATTGGAACAAATTCGTCAGTACGCTCCAATGATATGACTTCAGCCCCAAGCGATTCAAAAAGTCCTTGGTAAATATCTCTCCCGGCACTTGAATGCTCATATATACCAACACGCTTTCCTGCCAGTAAATCTGCATCAAACAAATCGGTATAACGCGTTTGGTAAAGCTCAGCAGCTCGGGAGTCAAGCGTTAACGGAGGAAGCTCATTGATAGAACTAAAATGTACCTCCTCGGTTAAGATTACCTGTTCATCTGCTTTAGTTATCTCTCCGTCCGGGCGGTAGAACTTAATACCATTACGATCAAATGGAATATGAGATCCAGTCACCATTATGCAAGGTATGCTATCTTGCATTGCGGTATACGCTAGAGCGGGGGTAGGCACAACACCATAGTAAATGGCATCCACACCTGCATCAGTCAGCGCTTGAATAACTGCTTGCGCCATAGCAAAGCTGCTTGGGCGATTATCAATTGCCACAGCCATTTGGGTGAAAGAAAAGTTACTACGCATTGAAGCAACAAATGCGTGAGTAAATGCAGCACAGACGTCCGGTGTAAACTGAGTAACGAGTCCTCGCGCGCCACTAGTACCAAACTGAACGCCTGAAGCTCCAAGCACTTCACTACTGATTAATTTTGTTACCATAATTTCCTATCTCAATAAGTAGTTAGTAGTCGCCGCCAAACTTAGATGCTTGTTCATCAAAGCGAACAATATCGTCTTCTTCTAAGTACGATCCAGAACGAACTTCAATAAGCTCCAAAGGCACTTGTCCTGGGTTTTCTACGGAGTGCGGAGTCCCTACTGGAATATAAGTTGACTGATTTTCAGTAAGAAGGAAAGTTTCATCACCTTTTGTCACTTTAGCCGTACCTGACACGACAACCCAATGCTCAGCTCGATGGTGGTGCATCTGAAGAGCAGTCTTCTCTTTTGGCTTAACTAACACTTGTTTCACATGGTAACGCTCACCTTCAGATACCGTCTCATGAGAACCCCATGGGCGATATACCTCTTGATGCTGCTGACACTCTGCTCGGTTTTGGTGCTTTAGTTGATTAACAATCGACTTTACATCTTGAACTTTGTCTTTATCAGCGACTAGCACTGCATCTTTTGTCTCTACGACGATCAGGTTTTCGACACCAACGGTTGCAACGAGTTTATCTTGTGAATAAATATAACTATTCTGAGTCTGCTCAGTTAACACATCACCGCGAGTTGCATTACCCTGTTCATCTTTGTCATTCACGTCCCAGAGTGCCGACCAAGAACCAACATCGCTCCAATTTGCGTCCATTGGAACAACAACAGCTTTTTCTGTTTTTTCCATTACCGCAAAATCTATTGATTCGTCTGGTATTTGTGAGAACAGTTCGGATGACATGCGAATAAAGTCTAGGTCGTCAAAATGACTATCGTAAGCACTTTCACATGCATTCAAGATATCTGGTCGGAACTTTGCTAACTCTTCTAGATAAGTAGATGCTTTGAACAAAAACATACCACTGTTCCACACGTAACTACCATCCGCTAGATACTGTTTTGCGGTTTCAAGATCTGGCTTTTCAACAAAGCTATCAACACTAAAGCCTCGACTCTCATCCGCAACAGTAACCGTAGCACCGGTTTTAATGTAGCCATAACCTGTTTCTGGTGCATTCGCTTTGATACCGAAAGTGACCATATCACCTCGTTGTGCGTACGGAATAGCAGCTTGCACCGATTGATGGAAAGATTGAGTGTCTTTAATCACATGGTCAGCTGCAAGAACTAACATCAAAGCATCTTCACATGAAGTTTGATTTTCAGATAGGGCAAATTTTGCTGCTAGAGCGATAGCAGGAGCAGTATTACGCCCTACTGGTTCCAACAGTATTCCGCTATGATTGCCATTAATACGGCGGAGTTGTTCAGCAACTAGGAATCTATGTTCTTCATTGCAGATCACAAACGGCGCATTGTGTTCTAGACCAACCATACGGCTCAACGTTTGTTGAAGCATGGTTTGTTCACCAGTTACTGCAAGGAATTGTTTAGGATATTTTGCACGAGATAGAGGCCATAAACGACTGCCTGAGCCGCCGGCCATAATTACAGGAATAAGCATAGTCAACTCGTTGTTTTTAATTAGGTGATAGTTTTAGTTATTTTTTGAAAATACCATTTAGTATGAATATGTACTTTATCACTGATCAATAATTCATCTTGATTACACCAACGGTAACGAGAATGCTGTACATCCATGGGTAAATTCAATTCAGACCGAACGACAGTTAGCTTATAGGCAATAGCGACATAATGAGTCGTAAACTCATTGCTAAATACATTATCATCATAGAGGTGTGTATAAGGTCCCATCAGCGTTGCTTGAGAGAGCTTAAACTCATGCCCAAGCTCCTCTAAAGTTAAACGAGCAAAGGCATCTTCAAGCTTTTCATCTTTAAGAATACGACCACCGGGAACGAACCAGAAACCTTGAGCCGGTCGATTTAAACGCTCTCCAAGTAAAACTTGACCACTTTCGTCCTCAATAACTAAGTCAATTGAAACTAATGGCGTACTTTCAATCACTTGAGAAAAACGTTGTTTGCTTAAAAACATATGCTTTGTTTGACCCCTTATATTTGCCCTACCCTCGGCACTTTAACCACGATAATTGTCTTGATTTTCAAGGAACCACTGGTAAGTCATAGTTAAACCATCTTCTAGGCTCGTCTTCGCTTCCCAGCCTAAGCTCTTTAAACGTGAAACATCCATTAACTTACGAGGAGTACCGTCTGGTTTCGTCGTGTCAAATTCAATATCACCCTCAAAACCAACCACTTTTGCCACAGTTTCAACAAGTTCACGGATAGTACAATCCACACCTGTACCTACGTTTATGTGACTAAGCATTTCTTGCGTATTTTCTAGATACACCTCTTGAGCAAGATTCATTACGTAAATTGAGGCTGCTGCCATATCATCTACATGCAAAAACTCTCGCATAGGTTTACCGCTACCCCACGCAACAACTTTACTATCGCCATTCAATTTTGCTTCGTGGAAGCGACGCAATAATGCGGGAATAACGTGAGAGTTTTGAGGATGAAAATTATCATTTTCACCATACAAATTAGTTGGCATTACTGAGCGATAGTTGCGACCATATTGGCGATTATAGGATTCGCACATTTTGATACCTGCAATCTTAGCAATTGCGTAAGGCTCATTGGTTTCTTCCAAAGTTCCAGTCAATAAAGAGTCTTCACGCATCGGTTGTTGTGCAAACTTTGGATAAATACAAGACGACCCCAAGAATAGTAAATCTTGAACATCATGCAGATGTGCAGAGTGAATAATATTGTTTTGAATCGTCAAATTTTGGTAAATAAACTCAGCGGGGTACGTATTGTTAGCAACAATCCCACCGACTTTCGCCGCCGCTAGGTAAACTTGATCAATATGGTGAGTCGCAAAAAACGCCTCGACGGCTCGTGTATCTAACAGGTTAAGCTCATCACGATCTTTAGTAATAACTTCTACTGAAGAATCTTTAGATAGTTGACGAACAATAGCTGAGCCAACCATACCTTTATGACCAGCAACAAATACTCTTTTCATACTAGTTCCGATAATATAAATAGAAAAAGCAGAGCCCAAAATGAGGAACTCTGCAATATAAACGAATCAGTATTACTGATTAATTAGCTTTCTAATGAGATCGCAACGTCAAATCCGTGTTCTTTTAGAACTGCGTGTTGTTTTGCCTTATCGATATCAGACGCAACCATTTCTGCACACATTTCTTCTACAGTGATCTCTGGAGTCCAGCCAAGTTTAGCTTTTGCTTTACTTGGGTCACCAAGTAGTGTCTCTACTTCGGCAGGACGGAAGAAGCGAGGGTTTACTTTTACAATGACATCACCAACTTTCACTTTTGGTGCCTTTTCTTCATCAATAGCAACCACAGTAGCGATTTCATCAATTCCTTCGCCGGAAAACTCAAGTTCGATCCCCGCTTCCTTCGCTGACAAGCGAACAAACTCGCGCACAGAGATCTGCTTACCAGTAGCGATAACAAAATCTTCAGCTTGCTCTTGTTGAAGCATCATCCATTGCATGCGAACGTAATCTTTAGCGTGTCCCCAATCACGCAACGCGTCCATGTTACCAAGCTCTAGACAAGATTCTAGACCTTGAGAAATATTAGCAAGCGCTCGAGTAATCTTACGGGTTACAAAGGTTTCACCACGGCGCGGTGACTCGTGGTTAAACAAGATACCATTACATGCGTACATACCATAAGATTCACGGTAGTTAACCACAATCCAATATGCGTACATTTTAGCTACAGCGTATGGAGAGCGTGGATAAAAAGGAGTTGACTCGCGCTGAGGAATTTCACGAACTTCGCCATAAAGTTCAGAAGTTGAAGCTTGATAAAAGCGAGTTTTCTTTTCCAAACCATTAATACGGATCGCCTCAAGAAGACGAAGGGTACCCATGCCATCTACATCAGCAACATACTCAGGAGACTCGAAAGAAACCGCTACATGTGACATTGCACCTAAATTATAGATCTCATCAGGTTGAATTTCTTTAACCAATCGAATTAGATTTGAAGAATCTGTTAGGTCGCCATAATGCAGTTTAATATTGGTGCTTTCGTTTACTAATGTATCGATACGCTCCGTGTTATATGATGATGCTCGACGGATAAGTCCATGAACATCGTACCCTCTTTCAACTAAAAATTCAGCCAAATAAGAACCGTCTTGGCCCGTTACGCCTGTGATTAATGCTATCTTTCCCATTATTTCATCTCTTAAAATGGCTACGTATGTTATTTAAAATATCTATTGGCAAGAGAAACAGGCTTCCGATTTTGAATCTAATTGAGCCTAATACTACGTCCCTTTGCAATAATATGGATTGGTAAAGTTGTTGCAGAGCCAGATTATCCTCTTGTAGAGACTGGTTGTGCTCTTGTAGAGACTGGTTGTGCTCTTGTAATTCTTTATAAGAGTTTTGTAGCATAGTTAGTTGTCGAAAACCTAACTGTTTAACCTTCAATAATTCCACACTAAGGTTTTGGCTATTCAAAGCCCCGTGATATTCTACTAACTGTGCTACATCGTAAGACTCGCATTCATAACTCATTGCAAGCAATTCAGTGCGATTTAGCACTTCAAAGACTTGTCGTTCCTGTTGCGAAAAACTAGATTTCCAAGAGGCCTTTTTACCATTCCTGAAAAAGTTAGGATATTTAGAATTCAAGTCAGAGAAAGGTGGAACTTCCTTTATTTTAGTGAGTTCATCACTATTTCGAAATAGAAAATAGTTGATATCCCTGAGAGAATCGTCGAAATTATCAAGTAAGTCTTCAAATTTCAACAATAAGAAATTTCCGGACTTAGAGAATAAACTCCAGGATCGTACATGTTCACCCCAGGATCCAAAAGAGACGTTACCCAATATCACGTCGGACAAATTAACATCCTCTTTCGCAATATCATTCAGATAATGGCAGTATGATAACGAAGCATCTCTTCCATCACGAGTCACATATATAAATCTGTCTTTTTCAAAATTGAAATCCTCACTATCTGGAAGTTTGTGAGTTTTGATATAGAAAACTTCCTCACCATCTCTTAATTGAGACAAATCCAAAGATTCCGAATCGACATGACCAACAACACCGGAAATTTCTCGGTTTTCAGCTATATCTAGATAGTCACCGTGAATTGAGTAAGACTTTATGCCAAAAACACTATTTAGAATTGTCCTAACATATGTGTTACCACTTCTTGGGTAAGAAACTAGCCAAGTGATCATAATATTTTTCCTTCTTTCCAAAGATTATAGCGACACAATACTTCTGAAATATGAGAACCGTTTTTTTCTGAAAGAGGATGAAATATCTTACTAGGTCTCATAGCCTCTGGAAGTCTTTGGTAATCCTTATGCGGAAGTAGTGCGAATCTCAACCCATCAATGAGAGAAGATGAAACCGATTCATTAAAGCATAAGATTGTATTTCCATTATAATCGAGAACATAGTCATGCACGGAGTTAGATAAATCAACTCCTCTACGATTTAAAAGGTGATTTAGACTTCTCTGATCATCTCCATCTTTTTCAACCAAATGAACCCAATCGTTCATGAATTTTTCTGTCACAGATGTGGAACGTATAAAAAACAACCCGCAACAAGCTACAAAACCATGTGATTTATAGAAATCAAGAGGCCAAATGGTGCCTTGACTAAATACCATATCATAATTTCGGTCTGATATGTCTGGCATTATATTATCTAACCAAATTGCATCAATGTCACTATGGACGACCGAAAAACCGTTCTTTACTTGCTCTCGAATATACTTAACTCTAGCTATCCACAAGTCATCAATATTGCCAGTCCATTTCATTTTTTTGATCGAAATCAAGGGAGAAAGAGATCCCTTGGACTGTTGTAGATCGTCGAATAGACTATCATCTAGTGCAACAATCTCCAAATACCGCATTAGTTTCGGAGGGAAAAATTGCAGCCAATTACCTAGAACATCTTTGTATTTAATATCAGCAAAAATCACTATTTTGGTACGAACGAAAATCCTTCTTAGTGCTTTCTTCACGATAGTCTTTTCCAAATATAACGCTTAACAAATAATAAAACTCGATAAATCGGGGACCGCGATTCTATTGAATTGAGCAAATTTTTAAGCAAAATCAGGTCTTGGCTAGGCCCTTCAAGCTTCTCTTTTAAAGCCAAAGCGGAAGCTCCTAAACCAGGGCTCACTAATAACATTTTCTCCATTTCCCAGACACTGGAAATAATCCCCGACTGCAATATAAAAAGGTCAGATGCATCATTAAGGATTTTAGAAATAATGAAGTCAAATTCGTAAATGTCGTTCTTTTTAATGTTATCCGCGTAGCTATCTATATTTCTATTGAATAGCCCTCTATCGGGCCTAATCTTAAACCTTCTGTTTATGGCGTCGTTAGAAACGTCATATCGTTCAATAAAACTCTGCATAACATCTTTTCTAGCAGTAAATTTACGCCCTTGAAAGTTTAACTTTCTTATATAGGATTCAAAATCAGCACATAAATCCAACCTATTTATTATATGGCCAATATATATGTCATTACTTCTTAAACTCACGTTACTTCTAAATAGTCCCCCGTTATAGTCGACACCAAGTAAACTGAAAAAGTCAGTGACTGCATCGCCTCCGGTAAGGGCTGTTTTTTCGAAACACCTTATAGATAGCTTATCATCACCAAACACATCTCCCCATAAACCAATCCTATAATTATAATCCAGATATAAGTCTAGTTGCTCGTCCGTTACAAGATCGTCTAGATCGATGCCGCTATAAAATCCAAACGCAGGCCCTTTTGCCTTAGATGCCTGTTGATAATGAGACAGAAGATGTTGATCTTGTCTTCTCAAATAAACTACTATTTCTACGTCAGAAAAAAAGCAATATGCTTCTAATTTAACCTTTTTTATTGATTTGTAATAAAATAGCCAAGAGAAGTTCTCACATGAAATGATTACTTTTTCAGTTTTCATCTTCCGAGAAAAAGATGCTGCTCTCTCAAACAATAGTCGTAGTTTACTTGTCTTTAGATCTTCGTCGAATACCGTGTCACTCATACACGGGATCCAACAAGAACAATCGCCATTTAATATCGCTTCCCCATTTGGATTTTCGGAGAAAATGGAAATACTCTTACTAAGAAGAAGCTCTTTGTTATCAATCAGCGACTCTTGAATTGAAGTGGTTCCTGTTTTATGAGACCCTATGTGAAGTATCAATTTCATTGCATTTCCTTTTGACTATAAGTTCTCATTTCAGAGGTTTATTTTCATCTTGAAATCTATTTTTCTAAATTTCCAGATGGAATCTCAAATTTCTTGCAAAATCCTCAAACTTAAATTCTTTCGATTTTTTATGACATTTAAACTTGTAGTTTCTCTGCGCACTAAAGTCATTCAATAATAAATGGACTTTGTCCGACATAGAGCTCGTATTATATCCATTTACGACATAATCATTAATTGGAAGTACTTCATGAATGTTGTTATGCTTGTATAAAACTACGGCTAAACCATGAGCCATGGCTTCAAGTAAAACAAGTGGAGAGGCTTCAGTTTTGTATTTACTAGGAAACAGAAGTATATCACATTCTCGTAGAAGTTGTTCTTTTTCCTTTCTGTAGACAGGCCCATGAAAATATATACGGTTATTACGTGACAATATTTTTTGAAATTCGTTGTGTTGCATTTCACTCAATAGTGATGCACCTGCAATATCTAAAGTTGAATCCGGGTGCGTTTTTAACACATTTTCGAATATCTCAATTGCTTCAAACAATCCTTTATCTTTAGTAAGATTGGATAAAAAAAGCATTCTCTTCCCGGCGCAGAAATCATTTATATCAGCAGTATATTCATGGTAATTATTAAGAACTTTCACCTTTCTTCCATCAATACCGATTTCCAAAAACTGTGATGACATATATGAATTTGGAATCAGTATCAAATCAGCTTTTCGATACAAAATTCGGCTTAATGTCTTCACTACCCAAACATTTGAAGAAAATATATTTTCAAAGTCATTGCCATGTGCATGTATGACAGTTTTTGTTGAAAAACAGAGAGAAATTAGCAGAAATGGTGCATCCTTTAAAAAACCAGCTGTACTTCTAGAAGCAGAAATCAATGTGCTATTTTTCTGGTATACACTTTTGGTTGAATATTTTATTATCGCCATTATTAGCAACAAAACTTTGGAGACTAAATGTTCACCTTCCGCTCCACTTGAAATAAGTTCGCTTTCAGTAATGGCAGCAACACACCCCTTTAACACCTGATTTTGTCCAGTAACAGTTCCTTTACCAGGCCCTATGAATATTATTTTATTGTCTTTATTCATTGAGTAGACTTCTGTAAACATCGATATACTGTTTGCTTACTTTCATTTCAGAAAATCGACCTTTTTTAAATTCACTAGATACCTTGGTCTTATCCAAGGGGCTTTCCAACATATGTATTACCCCTTGTGCTATTTCCGTCGGGTCAAAGGCGGTAGCCAAATAACCTTGTATATTCGAAAAGACTAGATCTGATATTCCACCGATATCAAATGCTACTGTTGGTGTACCGCAAGCCTGTGCTTCAAGTATTGTATTTGGAAGGTTATCTTGCATAGATGGAGCGACAAACACATCAACCGCATTATATATTGCTGATAAAGATATCTCATCGGAAAATTTCCCGATATAATTCGCTTTTATCTTCCCAAAGTGTTCATTCGTATACTGTTCTGATCCATAAATAACAAACTCAATATCTTTTGCCATTTCATTTTCATTAAGAATGTCGATTGCCTTTTTAACGAACTTAAATCCTTTCCGTGGATCGTCTTTGCCATTGAAAGCACCAAACAAAATCAGCTTTTTCCCAGTTGGTAATCCAAGTAATTCTCGACAAACATTTTTGTTTAGTGGCTTAAAAATGTTGGTATCTAAAGTGTTTGGTATTACTTTGTGTGGGTTGTGTTTTAGCAGTTCACTCCTTGAAGCACATTCCTTCATCCAATTTGAAGGTGAAACTATATAGATTTCACTTGAGTATGACTTCTTCTTTCTTTTAAATACTGAAAGGTCAAGATCTTTTCCAATGTAGTGCATGGGTCTGTTCGATTTAGTATAACCTTCAACATAGCGATTAGGGTGCTCTAAGTCATCGTAATGCTCTGCTCCACTAAATGGCCACATATCATGCAATGTCCAAACAATTGGCTTATTAATCTTCGCAATATCTTCAATACGAATGAATTCCGCATTTATCCAATGTAAATTAACCACGTCACAATCTGATGAATTAATTAGGTGATAAAATTTTGAAGGAAAAATATTTAATGAGTGCAAGATTGGGTTAGTACTTTTACTTTGAGCATTAATTAACTTCTGGCCAAACATATTAACAAACATGTTATACACCTTCCGCTTTAAACTAACGTCCTTTACAAATGTCTTTGAGCTACCCTTTGAATTAACTAACATTGTTGCATCAATACCAGCATTCCTTTGAGCTTCACATATGCGACGTGCTGCGATATGAGCACCGCCACTACAATCTTGGTAACTAACATGCAATACTTTCATCGAAATACTTTCCCTAGTAATAGTTTTAACATTCTTATTTTATGGCCTTTTACAAAAATTGTATATAATGCAACAACTGACCGCGACAAAAATGGCTTTGACTTGAAGATTTCTTTGATGAAAAACTCACCATAATATTCAGTTTCTTCAAACTTAATATTTTTAAAGTTCATTAGATGAGAATGTACGGACTCCAAACAAGAATGGAAAGGGGATAGTACAGATATTCCGTCAAGGCTATGTCTTGCAATTTTTGTTTTTAACTTATGAAAGATTACATCCCTTCTACTCGCTCGTAAGAAAAAGTCGTAATCGGACGATATACGATAGTTTTCATTGTAGGGTATTTTAACATGTAGACTGCGTTTGATAACTGTTGATTGATGGTTAAATGGCATTTTAGACAGAATAAGAGAATGTTCGGCGTGATGAATGAATTCCGAATTGCCCCTAATATAAATCGCATCAGAGTAATAAATATCAACATCAGGCTTATTGGATATTTCATTTTTTATATTAGATAAGGTGTGTTCGTCGACAAAGGTATCGCCGGAATTCATGAATATAATATAGTCCTCACTCGCAAATTTAACCCCCTTATTCATGGCGTTATAGATACCAGAATCAGGTTCGCTTATATACCGAGTTACTAGGTCACTATTGCTATTAATAACAGTATCTGAGCCATCAGATGAGCCTCCATCTATAATGCTTAAAACGCACGACTCAGTTTGAGAACGTATTGATTGCAAGGTACGTTCAAGCCCAAGTTTGTCGTTATAATTAACTGTGATTATTTCAATCATTAAACATTCCTACAAAATCATCGTTTGCTTCCAGTCCGCTATCCCTGATAAACTTTACCAAGTCACAATGTAAACCATATCTTTTTAAATCATATTGCTGAATTTGCTCCGATATTGCATTTAGGATTACCTTAGGGTATTCCTTTGGCCTGTATCTGACAAACTCATCTATACCGATATTTGGAAGTCCCATCGTATCAGAGAGTCCTTCAGTTCTGGAGTCGTGAGTAATAACTAGAGCAGGCACATTAGCTTGCATTGGTAATATATTTCCATGGAGCCTCATTCCCCATGACAAATCAAAACCACGAGAATACTCCATCCATCCAATTGCGTTCGTAAAGTGTACTATTTTTTGCTTCAATATACTTTTTCTATATCTAAATGCCCGCTGGTAGTGATCAGGTATAGTAGAAGTCTCATTCAAAGAAAAGCTTAACAAGTCCGGACTTTGAATTATGTAATTTGAAATGTTGTTACTTAAGAATCGAGCTATATTTAGTAGCACTTCCTGAGAGTTGATATGCCCCTGACTATACTCACATATATGATGTTTTAAATATCTAGTATCTCGTTCAAGTAAAGCACCACACTTCTCTTTAATAGATTGGCCTAAATTTCTATTATAATTAATAAAGTTTGATGGACAGCCTATTATAACAGTGTTATGTATACCGTTATACTCTAGAACGTCTTGAGTATATTGGTCTCTTACACTGATAACATTACTTCTTTCATTCAATAAAGACATCAGTGATAGACTATGTCCCCTGAGTTTAAACATACTATTTCTATCGGTATTTTGTGCTCCTATGGAAAAAGGAACTAGTTTTGTGTCAACTTTTCTAAGGGCTTCATATCTTTTTTTATTTGGTAATTCTGAACGGTCGTTATTACCCAACCAGTTGGCACAAGATATAACTGTTGGTCTATCACACTCAACTCTTTCCCTGCTAACATTAGAGCGAATTTCATGAATATCTTTAAAACTATATGTTTTGTAGCTATTTAAATTTATAATTCTAGACAAACCTAGTCTAAATGCAAAATTGCCAAGATTAAACCCGGTACGCTCATTGATTTCTTGAGAACTAATCGGATCAACATTATCAATTGAATAAAGATCCCTTAGTGTTAAATATACCCCACCCATAATTACACAATGCATCCTAACTTAAAAATATACCACTCAACACATGTATAGAAAGTGACAATTTTCATCCGACTATTTAATCAATCCAACATTGTTTTTGCTAAAGAAACTTTTAAAGTTTAGGCCTAATTCAGTTCTTTTTTTATCATAATCATCCATTTGTAAAATTATTTTTTCAAGTAAAATACTGTTGAGTCTGTTTGTTCTCAACTTCGAAAAATCATTTGCACTTATAGTCGGGATACACATCGTTTCTGATAGGCCAGCCGTTCTCGTGTCATGGGTAACTACAATAGAAGGTACACCCGCTTGCAACGGAATCATATTGCCATGAATCCTCATACCAAATGAAATATCACACGTCCGAGAGAAATCTAACCACGGTTCGATTCCTGAAAAGTGCTGGGTTCTTGTATTCAAGAGTTTATTTATCTTTGGAACAAGCTTAATTAGTCCGGGTAATTTATATGAAAGAGGAACATCTTTAGTCTCTCTCAATAAAAATGGCAATAACTCGGGACTTTGGATAATATACTGCCCTGATGATTTTGATAGTATTTTTATGGTTTTTGCCAACACAAGAGTAGAAACTGGATTGCCAGCACTGTATTCGCTAATGTGGTATCGTGTATCTTCTACTCTCATGTTCGATTGAAGTAATTCAGTAGCTTTTGCCTTTATTCGCATCCCAAGATTTTCATCATCATTAATGAAATTAGATGGGCAACCTGTAACAACAACATTTTTTATCCGATACTTTTCAAGAACTTGTCTCGTAAACTCATCACGAACACTAATTAACGTACTTCGTTCTGAAAGTAATGAAATTAGGTTTTGAGTATTTTTGCCTAAAGAGAATTTTTCTACAGAACCGTGTGACTGTGCACCAATCGCAAGAGGAACCGTTGAACAGTCCATTTTTTTAATTAGCTCATACCTTGTACCATTCGCTTTTTCTTCATGTTCTGACATGCCAATCCAGTTTGCACAAGACAATAACAACTCATTTGGATTTCCATTTTCTTCCAGAAATTTACGACAACCTCTCCAGTTGATACGTCTATGTTCCTTTACATTAACCATTTTAGAGAGACCATATCGGAATGCATAGTTTCCTAGGTTGAATCCACTATAATACATTAAGCCATTGGTATCTTCTTTATATGCATTATCGATCCCGTCGACATATAGAAGATCCATATATAATTTGTACATCCTAATCTCTCTTGCTTTTATTAACAAAGTCAGTAACTTTTTTGTGAATTTCTACAACATCATTTCTTTGAGTCAAAAATCTCTTAACCTTAGGAGCGAGTTTTTTCTTGACCTCATTTCTTTTCACACTTGGCATGCCAGATTTAATAGTTATCAAGCTCTGATTCATCTCTCTTTTATGCTTATTCCTAGTTCTCTCCTCCATCTCAGCCGTAGTAGTCTCTTTATTTATTTTTTTCCCAGTCTCCAACTCTACTGCTTCATAAAGCAATTTTTCATTTTGAATAACATCCTCGAATATCACAATATTAACTCGATATCTGAAACGAAATATTAGTTCGTAATATTCCAAATAGTCATCACATAGTTTCCCCAAATCATTATCTGAATAAATAAGATTTGATAGAATCGCTTCTTGAGGGGAACGAATTACTACAATTATGGGTTTTTTTAGTAGAATCGCTAACTTAATATTGTTCGGTAGATGTGTATGATGCGAAATAGACAAATTTGGATTTTGCATTTCAACCAGATGAACACAGTACGAATTGCCAGACCTAGGATATCCATCAATCACGATGTCTGTTTTTTTATTGCATATTTTCCTCTTATCAATACTAACGAGAAGCCTATTATGCATTTCTCTTATTTTTCTTTTCTCTTCAACTTTAGTCCTGATAAATTCAAGTATGTCTTTATAATTCATTACTAAAGTTCAATTATTCTATCGCAGAGTCTATCAACCTGCGCTTGATTGTGAGATACGAACAATACAGTTTGCTTGTCTTTGATTTTTTCCATCATTGCTTTTTCTGCTTTTTTCCTAAAATTAACATCACCGACACTTAAGATTTCATCTATCAATAAAATGTCAACTTCTGTTATTAGCCCAATCGCAAACCCTAACCTAGACTTCATACCAGAAGAGTAGGTTTTAACGGGCTGTTCAAAAAAGCCTCCTAATTCAGAAAAAGCTTTAATCTCCGATAATGCAGTATTAGCTTCTTTCTTGGTAAGGCCATTTAGCATGCAACTTATTATTGCATTGTCTCGCCCACTCAGGTCTGGACTAAAGCCTAGCCCAAGAGATAATAGAGATTTAGTTGTATTATTTGGTATTATTACTTTACCAGAATTTGGTTGAAGAACACCAGAAGCTACTTTTAATAACGTAGACTTCCCTGCTCCATTTCTTCCCGTAATGCCAATCACTTCACCTCTAGCAACTTTAAAGGACACATTATCAAGAGCCTTATGAATAAAGCTCTTGAATAACCCTGTCCTAGTTTTGTATTCTAAGGTTACATTTTCAAACTCCAGGATTATTTCTTTCATGAGAAAATCAACCTGGTTAGCTTGTTATTAAAAGAACGAAATATAGTTAGAGATAGAGACATAAACACTACAGAATAAATTAATATTGGCTTAAATAGAGATAAGTCGATAATTTTTGACTCGAGTAAGACCTCTCTATATAGAAATATAACCGATGCAAGTGGATTTAAGTATAACACTAAGCTTTTTAACGTTTCATCGTTTATTGAACTAATATCCCAAAATATACCAGAAGCAAACATTAATCCTAACATTCCCATATTTATTAGATTCGTAAAGTCTCTCGCTACAGAGACCAGAATCGAGGAAAGAAGGGAAATGCTCACAATAAAAATGTAGGTGATTACTGTAAGAGGTATCAATTGCAGCCAGTATATTGTTGGCAATATGCCATTAATAATCAAAATAGCACAGAGTAGGGCAAAGGAAATAGTTGATTTGTATGCGCACTCTTGAACATTTGAAATAGGGAAAACCCACTTTGGTATTGCTCTTTGAGATAGTATTCCTTTGTTTGACACCAAGGATGTTGAGGCCGTCGTAACACTTTTTGAAAACCATAAGTATACTATTTTACCTACAATCATAAATGAAAAATAATCATCGCCACCACGATGAAGAATATACTCAAACAACACATAAAAAAGTGAAACAAATAGTAATGGTTCAATTATCCACCATAGATAACTTAACGCTAATTTATTTGCTTGCGATTTCATTCTCATCCTTGCCAAAGTGTCGGATAAAGATAAGTAATTTTTTAATTCAATTAATCTATTCATTTTTGTAACTTTTTCATTAAATCTCTCGTTTAGATAATACTCTTACAACCCCATTCAGGGAACTGCCATCGGACAAGAGCATTTAGTGCTTTTTCAGACTCTGTATAGGTCCGCCTTTCTGTACTATTTTCTTTTTGTGAAATTGAACTAATCATACCTGCACCGACAGTCACATTGTTAATGCGATCAATAACAATAAATGCGCCTGTTTGTGGTAATTGCTGGTATCCATCCATTGCAACATTGTCAGTAAGCTTGATGTTGGTTAGCGCTATCTCGTTAAGCTCTAAGCTTTCTACATCTTCAGCGTGCTTTTCAAGCGTGTTTACATCCACTTTATGGGCAATGCTTGCAACCTTACCTGAACAGCTCTTAGTGGCAAACTTAAATAGGTACTCTTTGTGCGTCAGCATTGGCTGTTCACCCATCCAAACTAGGTGGGCTTCACACTGGTTGGTCACTTTTGGTTCATGGCCAGTATGAACAATCATATCACCACGAGAGATATCTATTTCATCTTCTAGCGTGATGGTAATGGCCTGGCCTGGCTGTGCGGTTTCTAGTTCACCATCATGTGTAAACACTGATTTCACTTTAGATGATTTGCCCGATGGTAGCGCTGTTACGTTATCGCCTACCTGAACTTGGCCAGATGCTAGCGTTCCGCAGAAGCCGCGAAAATCTAGGTTTGGTCGATTTACATACTGTACAGGGAAGCGCATGTGTTCCAAGTTCTTGTCTTTATCAACTTTAACCGTTTCTAGCAGCTTCATTAATGTCGCGCCTGGGTACCAATCCATTTTTTCGCTTGGTGTTACTACGTTATCTCCCTTAAGTGCAGAGATAGGCACAAAGCGAATATCATCAATATTGAAGTTTTTCGCCATTTCACGGTAATCCGCTTTAATTTGCTGGTATACCTCTTGGCTATATTCCATTAAATCCATTTTGTTGATTGCAACAATAATGTGTTTGATACCTAGCAAAGAACAAATGTAACTATGGCGACGCGTCTGCGTCTGAATACCACGACGGGCATCGACCATCACAATTGCTAAATCACACGTCGAAGCACCGGTCACCATGTTACGCGTGTACTGCTCATGCCCAGGAGTATCGGCAATAATGAACTTACGCTTGTCTGTAGAGAAGTAACGGTAAGCCACGTCAATGGTAATACCTTGTTCGCGTTCTGATTGAAGGCCATCCACAAGAAGCGCCAAGTCAAATACTTCATCAGTAGTGTTAAACTTCTGAGAATCTTTCTCGATTGCTGCCATTTGATCTTCATAAATCAACTTTGAATCGTAAAGTAGGCGACCTATAAGTGTTGATTTACCATCATCAACATTACCACACGTTAGAAAACGCAATAGATCTTTGTTTTCATGTACTTTGAGATATGCTTCGATATCTTTAGCAATAAGCTCCGAAGAGTGTGACATACCCTATTCCTAATTCTTATAAAATTGATTTAAAGCCTGTACGAAATTTTTCACTTCAGACTTCGGTAATTGGTTAATACCTGCCGCAGCTTTTCGTCCGCCGCCAGTTGCAAACTGACTACACACTTCATCGGCACCTACTCTATTTTCTAAAGGTGCTCTTACACTGACGGTATAGTCTTCTCCGCTTGAATTCAAAGTTAACACTGCATGTGCTTTACTCGGCGATTTGTTGGCTAATTCGTTACCGAATACACCGCTAATTCTTCTAGCCCAAGCTTCACTAGGCAACACGTATACTTCCGCAGATATAGTTGTAAAGCTTGCTTCTAGTTTTTCTAGATTGTTTGCATCACTTTCATACCCACGTTTAAGCAAATAGTATGGAGAGTCTGTATCTTCTAATAGATCAAAAGGAGACTCATACTGCATAAGTTGAACAAATAATTCTGCAGGTTCAATGTGTAAATCAGACAATTCGGCACCATAGCCGTTATAATTGATCAAAACACCAAGTTCCTTTAAAAACTCCGTCTGCTCTACTTGCAGTGCACATTCCTGAGCCAGTGCTTCAGCCTGAGCATTTAAGTTATCGCCAAAAGCCCCTGCAATGGCCCAATGTACATAACGCCCACCGATATGTTTATTGATCAATAAACTGGTACAGACTTGAGCATCAAGGTTAATCAATGCCGTGAAATTGTCGCCTTGGGGGACTTCCCCTGTACGATGGTGATCACAATAGAAAATTGGTATTTCTCTATCTAGCAGTTCATGAAGTGCATCTAGGTTCTTTTCCATCGAAATGTCTAAGATCGTAACACCACTGATATTTTTCTCTTTAGCGACCTTTTGCAATAGCTTGATATCTCTCTTAACCCCGGTGATTAGGATAGATCTTTTGGGGGCATGCTTACGTAGCTGGATGAGAGATAGGATGCCATCTGCATCACCATTAAAAACATCGTAATGCATATTAAATATATTCTTTTTCAGTCAGTGTATCGATAATCTGCTGTGCACACGCTTCAATCGTTGCGTCCGCTGTTTCGACATGTATATCAGCAGAGGTTGGAGCTTCATATGCAGAATCTATGCCTGTGAAGTGTTTAATTTCACCCGCACGCGCTTTTTTATATAGGCCTTTAGGATCACGCTGCTCACAAATCTCTAGCGGCGTATCAATAAACACCTCCAAAAACTGCCTGTTATCTAGCAGTTCCCGGACCTGAGTTCGATCAGAAATAAACGGGGAAATAAATGCAGTTAATACAATTGCACCAGAATCAACGAACAATTTCGCCACTTCACCAATACGACGAATGTTCTCAACTCTGTCTTCATCACTAAAGCCCAAATCTTTGTTGAGCCCGTGGCGTACATTATCACCATCAAGTAAGTAACTGTGCTTTCCGAGCTCTAGCAGTTTTTTTTCAACCGCATTAGCAACCGTTGACTTACCAGAGCCACTTAAACCAGTGAACCAAAGCACGACAGGTTGCTGTTGCTTTAATTCCGAACGCTCTTGATGTGACACTGTCGCATTGTGCCAAACAATATCATCACTCACTGACTCATTTTTCTTTTTATTGTATGGATTCATAATTCATTAAAAGGGAAATATTAGTGGAATAGCAAGAAGTGCTACGACGATATAGCTCAACGAGACTTTCCAACCTACTCGGATAAAATCTTTAAAGCTATATCCCCCAGCATTCATTACCATCAAATTTGTTTGATAGCCATAAGGGCTAATAAAGCATGCACTTGCCGCATAAGCGACCGCCATAATAAAAGGCATTGTGCTCACTTGATAAACATTCGCTAGTGCCACCCCAATAGGCAACATAATGGCGGCAGCGGCGGTGTTAGTAATCAGTTCCGTCATTATCACTGTGACGAAAAAAAGGACGGCTAGCGCAGTATAAGGCGAACTCGTTCCTAGTGATTGATACAGGATTTCCGTTACCGCATTTGCCAAGCCAGAGTCACTAAATGATTGTGCAATTGAGAGTGCACACACCAAAATAAGCCACAATTCAAAAGGAAAACGACGGCGAATGGTGGTGCCATCAATCACTTCCATCCCTATCATGGCAACAATGTAAGCACCAATCGCTTCCAACAAACTGATTGACGTTAACGCAGAGGTAAAAACGGCTGCAACAAAACCACCAATTGCGAAAAAGCTTTGCTTCGCTGTCAGTGTGTTGTTGAGCTCGATACCGCTGAGTATAAAAAAGTTACGTGCGAGGTTTTGCCGTTTATTGAAATCTTGCCCAACGGCTAAAACCAATTTATCGCCAGATTGAATAATTTGCTCACCTAATTTACCAGATAAACGTTGCCCTTCTCGGTTTATTGCCACCACCGCAGCATCAAAACGGGAACGAAAGCCACTACTCTTTAATGTTTTTCCAATCAATACCGATTCAGGACTCACTATCACTTCAGTTAAGTTACTGCTCAACAATTGGCTGTTGTCAGCAAAAATTTCTACTCCATCGAGTAATTTGAGCTGCTTAATATTGCCAACGTCCCCCGTAAATACGAGCTTATCCTTTGCTTCAATGAGTGTTTCAGGGGTAACCGGAGAAATAAGCTGTTTGCCTCTCACGATTTCAGCTAAGAACAATCCGTCGAGAGATCGCAGCTGATTTTCCCTTACCGTTTTACCCACTAGTTTGCTCGATTCACTTACCTCGGCGTCAATGAAATAGCCCTGATCTTGTGCTGAGTAGGTCGGAGTAGAATGAAGGCTTGAACAACCAATGGCAATAATGATTCCCACTGAAACTAACAGAGTCAAACCAACAGGAAGAAAATCAAAAAAGCCTAATTCAGGTTGCCCCATCTCAACTAATAGTGCATTGACGACTAAGTTAGTTGCCGTACCAATGAGTGTGAGGGTGCCCCCTAATATGGCGAAATAGGATAGTGGGATAAGTAGTCGGTTTGGCGCATGTTCTTGGTTTCGTTGAACCCCGGCCATTAACGTCGCAACAACCGCAGTATTATTAAGAAAAGCAGAACTTAGCGCTGTTGAAATTGCTAAATTAAATAGTGTTTTCGGATAACTAGCATGGAATACCTTACTTGACAGCCACGGCAGCAAATAGCTTCTCTCTAAAGCGAGTGACGCAATCATCAAACCGATCAAGGTCAGGACTGCACTATTTGTCACATTGGATAAAAGCTCGCTTTGTTCTATTTGCCCAAACAGATATAGCACTATCGTAGCGACAGCAAAAAGCAACACTGCCCGATATTGCGAAAATATCAGACAGAGTAGTAAACCAATAATAACTAAAGCGGTTACAAACACAGCTTACAATCTTTAATATGCCAGATTAGTTAGAAATAACCTTCACGCTTTTTCTTCTCCATTGAGCCAGAGCTATCGTGGTCAATGGCACGCCCTTGACGCTCTGAAGTCGTGGTTAGGAGCATTTCTTGAATAATTTCAGGGAGTGTTGTAGCTTCTGATTCCACGGCACCAGTCAGCGGGTAACAACCAAGCGTGCGGAAGCGAACCATTTTCTCTTCAACGACTTCACCTTCTTTAAGCTCCATGCGCTCATCATCAACCATGATCAGCATGCCATCACGTTCAACGACAGGGCGTATCTTCGATAGATAAAGGCTTGGTATCTCTATGTTCTCTAGGTAGATGTATTGCCAGATATCTAGCTCTGTCCAGTTGGAAAGAGGGAACACACGAATGCTCTCACCTTGGTTTACTTTACCGTTGTAAATATTCCAAAGTTCTGGGCGTTGATTTTTTGGGTCCCAGCGGTGGTGTTCATCTCGGAAAGAATAAACACGTTCTTTAGCACGCGATTTTTCTTCATCTCGACGTGCGCCACCAAATGCCGCATCAAAACCATGCTTGTCTAGTGCCTGTTTTAAACCCTGTGTTTTCATGATATCCGTATGCTTTGAACTGCCGTGTACAAACGGGCTAATGTTCATTGCTAAACCTTCAGGATTTTGGTGAACAATCAGCTTCATACCTAGCTTTTCCGCCATATAATCACGGAATTGAACCATTTCCTTGAACTTCCATGTTGTATCCACATGCATTAGAGGAAATGGAGGAATGCCCGGTGCGAAAGCTTTCTTTGCAAGATGTAACATCACTGAGGAATCTTTACCGACAGAGTAAAGCATGACTGGATTGTCAAACTCAGCCGCCACTTCGCGCATAATATGAATTGATTCAGCTTCAAGCTGTTTCAAGTGTGTTAGCTTTTCTAAATCCATTAGTTATCTCTTAACTTACTCTTAATTAGAACACGCTACCGCCCTTGGGTGTCGCTCCCAATATACGCAATAACGTCAATGTTTGGTGCGGCTACTTCTTGCGAAGAGCCTTGTTTTCCGTTGATACTTCAACTTGGCGACTGATCAGATTGATAAGCAAAATCGAACGCAGTTCACCATCCGCTTCTTTGTATATTGCTTCTGTACCTTCAAACTGACCCGACAGCACTTCTACTTGGTCGCCCGGTTTGAAAACATCACTCAGTGCTTCGCGTTGTTCATCGCTGTCTTCGCGAGACATGAGTTGGGTGATGAGCTCTACAGGCACAACTGTTGGCATTGCTCCTTGCCGAACAAAGTCGACAATACCGCGTGTTGAACGCACTGTGGTGAAAGCGATTTTTTCGGGGTCGAAGGAAGCGAAGACGTAGTTTGGAAAGAGCGGCTCCAACTCACTGGATCGCTTTCCACGGCGGATTTTTTCTACTGTCACCTGGGGATAGTAACAATCGACGCCTTGTCGTTTAAGGTGCTGCTCAGCGCGTTGTTGCTCGCTGCGTTTACAATAGAGCAGATACCATGGATTCATTTCTCGTTCTCGTCGATTTCATTGCTAGCCAATTTTTGCATCGTCTTTGCGACGCAACGCTAGAGTATATTCGGCTGGGCTTTGTGCAGCAAGCTAAGCGGCTTTGACTGCATAATTTGTCTGCACTGCTTCATAGTTTGGAATACAGAAATTGATTTTTTCATTTAGCAAGAAAAAACCGCCTCAGTGGGCGGTTTTTAATGAGCAATCCTAAGTATTAGGCACTTAATCTTTGGATATCCAAACTAAAGCTAGTCAGGCCAATCTCACTGAGCGACACTCGTACACTACCACCGGATAGATCGATAGTTTGAAAATGAGTACTCGATGCATCTATGCCCAGTAAGTTGTCGTTCTTGACGATGAGTGCTTTACCGGTGCCATCAACGACGGCGTTGAGCCCCGCAGACAACACATCAAGCTGGTTGTCGGCCGCATTAAGAATGCCAAACATCGCGCGGATTGGGCTTGCGTATGTCGAACGCTTTATCGCGTGTTCAATCTGATGAACCAAATGCACAAAGCCACGTTCGTCGGCATCTTGTGAGCGCAAGTATTCATTGAAAAAGGCGCGGATCATTAGCGTCGTTGCAGTACCATTTTTTCCTGCGGAGGCGCTGTCTACCATATAAAACGCCATCTGACCATCCATCATCCACGTGTAATCAAGCACTACTGGGCTGCTGTCTGCTGACTGCAATGAATGATAAGACAAGCGCCAATCACCTTGTTGAGAGTCTTGATCAGGCATTAACCCCATCAGCAAGTCTCTTGCACTACCTGGGTTATCCAACAAATCCTCGAGGTGCCATTTCAGTTCTTCGGTTAGTGGTTGGTCACCATCTTGAGAAACTTTAAACCACTGCTGCGAGAAGTCTGCATCACTACTTACACCACCATCGGCATCTTCTAACACGGAGATAATGGCTGATTTGACGACCATGATGTCTTCGATAGGTTTGATAAGGAAATCTTTTACACCGAAACGCAGCGCTTGCGCGACATCCGACATCCCACCTGTTCCGGAGATCACGATCACAGGCAGCATAGGGTATTCCAGGCTGACTTCTTCTACAAACTCCAGACCTGTCATTACAGGCATAGAGAGATCACTGAGTAGTAAATCCGGAATGCCTTCTCTCAGCGCTTTTAATCCATCCAGTCCGTTTTCAGCTTCTCTGACGACGCAGCCTTCTTTACGAAGAAAGCTACCAATGATCCGGCTAAATACAGGATCATCTTCAACAATGAGAACTTCTTTTCCTTCCAACACAATATGTTCTCCTGTTTCCTCTTGCCTTGCTGGTGTCTAGTGCGGCAATTTCGTTACTACTAGGATAGTTTGAAAATCCACCTCAGGTTGACACTAGCACGCAATAGACAACGCAAAAGTCGTTAACTTTCTGTATCCAGATGAGAAAATAATTCCTATATCTTCTATCTTTCTTTACCTTCAGACCACCATTAGCGTCCTGCTTATTGATATGAGACAACGAAAAAAGGGCCATGTTAATTTGAAATAGCTAAAATACCGCTTTTTATTGAACAGCATCGCAACTCAGTGAAACCCAATGAAATTAGATGATCTCAATCTTTTCCGGCTAATAATCGAAAATGGAAGCTATACACTGGCGTCAAAAAAGACGGGGATCCCTGTTGCTACGCTGACCCGCCGGATTCAGGCGTTAGAAGAAGACATTAAAATTAAACTGCTTCATCGCGATGCAAGAAAGCTGTCGCTTACAGAAGCAGGGCAAAGCTTTTATGACCGATGTTCGCCGCTGTTGGAACAATTAGTAGAGGCGACAGAGAACCTGTCAGAAAGCTGCCAGGGAACCTCTGGCACTCTTCGCCTCGCAGCTCCTTCCAATATTGCGATGAAGCTACTGCAGCCGATGCTAAGCGCTTTCTTGGTAGCATTCCCCGAGATCAAAATCGATTTATCACTCTACAGCGATACCGCTCAACCAAATTTGGATGATAAACACGCGTTCATTAAAATTGGCCCTCAGCGTGATTCTTCAATGATCGCCAGAAAGCTTCACACGGTTCGAGACATATTGATAGCAAGCCCCAATTATCTCTCTTCCAGTGCTCCTGTTTTGGATGCCAGTGATTTAGACAAACATCCTTTATTGAAAGGATGGCCTTTGATGAAATGGCGTCTTTCCAACCAATACGGCCAGCAACTGAGTATTTCCCAACAAGGACGCTTTGAAGCGTCTGAACTACGTGTGGTGAGAGCCGCAGCGAAAGATGGGCTCGGCATCGCCCTTATTCCCGATGTGTTGGTTCAGAAAGACATCGCCTCTGGAGAACTAGTACAAATTCTCCCAGATTGGACGACAGAACCCAGGGATATCTTTCTGATGTATCACGATAAAACGCACCACCCAGACAAACTTCGTGCTTTTATCGACTTTTCTCTCTCTTATTTTCACTCTGAAAGCAAAGAAGAGTGAACTTGATCACTAAGTGTCCCAGATTCGATAAGTGATTAAAAAACCACCATACTTTTGGTGGTTAAAACTTGCTAACGACGCCGCCCAGCACCTAATGTTATTAGTATGTAACAAAGCGATCGTTCAAGTATCGCTGTTGCGTATAACTAATACCAATCACAGTAGGTAGGTGATCAGAAATAGCGTAGGAAAAATGCTTGAGAACAAGGCGAAAAATTCGATAAGTCGTTATTCTACATTCTAATTTTTGAACGCAGTTATCGATCATTTTAACAAGCTAGGATGAGCAGATATTTACTACGATTGGTATAACTACTGGTTACTGCACAGGAAGGAGCGACCTATGATTCTGGGACATTTGCTCGGCCTTTATACTCACCCGAAAGAAGAATGGAAAAACATAGACGATCGCCATGAAGGCACGGTGAACAGTCTTGGACACGCGGCTATTATGGCGCTCATTCCACCTATCTGCGCCTATTACTCTAGCGTTCACATCGGCTGGCAGATTGGTGTTGGCGATCCAATTTTCCTTACGCAACAAAGCGCAATTATTATCGCCTGCGCCATGTACTTTGCGCTAATCACCGGCGTAATGGCACTCGCGTATCTCACCCTTTGGATGAGCCGTACATTTGGTTCAACACCCACTTACACGCAAGCACTGGAATTAGCCGCTTACACAGCCACGCCCATTTTCATGGTCGGACTCGCAGCACTATATCCAGTGGTCTGGTTTGTGATGCTGGTTGGCTTAGCAGGTATCGCCTACTCTGTGTACCTTCTGTACACGGGCGTTCCCATCATCATGCACATACCTGAAGAGCGGGGCTTTATTTACGCAAGCTCGGTCGTCACCTGCGGACTGGTTTTGCTGGTCGCCATTCTTGCCAGCTCAGTCATCATGTGGAATGTCGGTTTCGGTCCAATGTTTGTTCAGTAAATGGATCCGTCCAAACATTGAATAGAATGAGAATTGAAAAACGCGGCTTAACGCCGCGTTTTTTATTGGAAGCTTTTCTGTAAAAGACGCTTAATACCAATCACAGTAAGTAGGTGGTCAGAGATAGCGCAGGAAAAATGCTCGAG
>NZ_LASY01000027.1:0-59674 GCF_000973155.1 Grimontia sp. AD028
ATGCCAGGCGACAACATCCAGATGGTTGTAACTCTGATTGCACCAATCGCGATGGATGAAGGTCTGCGCTTCGCAATCCGTGAAGGCGGCCGTACTGTTGGCGCGGGTGTTGTTGCTAAAATCATCGAATAAGATTTGACGACACACTAGCAAAAAGGGCATCATTTGATGCCCTTTTTCTGCGCCAAATCTTTGGATTGGATTTTTTTTCACCGGTTTGCCGCAGTGAACATTGTTTTAGGGATAAGAAAATAGACGATCATATGAATCTAAAGCTATTTTCCTTGTTCTTTTACCTCGCTGACGCGAGGTTGTTGTCGTCTATGAAGTAGACTAGTTACAGGTAGAATGTATGAAAGCGAATGCTGAAGCCCAAACCGGGTCAATGGACGCCCTGAAATGGGTTGTGGTCTTTGCCTTATTGGCCGTAGCGGTGGTGGGAAATAGCCTGTACAGTGATATGTCTGTCGTGCTACGTGCTGCTGCAGTTGTTGTGTTAGTTGCCGCCGCTGGTGGTGTTGCTGCACTGACTGCCAAAGGTAAAGCAGCGATCACCTTTGCACGTGAATCGCGTATGGAAGTGCGTAAAGTGGTATGGCCTACTCGCCAAGAAACTTTGCAAACCACTCTCATCGTTCTGGCTGTCACTGTCGTCATGGCGCTCATCCTGTGGGGCATCGACGGAATCATGGTCCGTCTGGTCCGCCTATTCACTGGCGTGTGAGGTTAACTACATGAGCGAAGCTCCAAAAAAACGTTGGTATGTTGTTCAGGCTTTCTCTGGTTTTGAAGGCCGTGTAGCGAAGTCGCTGAAAGAACATATCAAAATGCACGAGATGGAAGACTTCTTTGGTGAGGTATTGGTACCGACCGAGGAAGTGGTTGAAATGCGCGCAGGTCAGCGTCGCAAGAGCGAGCGTAAGTTCTTCCCAGGTTATGTTCTGGTTCAGATGCTGATGAACGATGAATCATGGCACCTGGTGCGTAGCGTACCACGTGTAATGGGCTTCATCGGCGGTACACCAGATCGCCCAGCGCCGATTTCTGATAAAGAAGCAGACGCTATCTTGAACCGCCTGGAGAAAGCGAGCGAGTCGCCAGTACACAAAACTGTGTATGAAGCGGGTGAAGTTATCCGTGTTACTGAAGGCCCATTCGCGGACTTCAACGGTGTGGTAGAAGAAGTTGATTACGAGAAGAGCCGCCTGAAGGTATCTGTATCTATCTTCGGCCGTGCGACACCGGTAGAACTGGAATTCAGCCAAGTAGAAAAATCCTGAACATTTTTTGCTCGGTAACAGTTGCGAGGGGCGCGAAATTTGAATACAATTTCGCGCCCTTTTGTTAAACGGGGAGTCTGCTTGTCAAAAGTAGACGTTTGAACCCAAATTTAGGTATTTAGTAATGGCTAAAAAAGTAGAAGCTTACATCAAGCTGCAAGTTGCAGCTGGTATGGCTAACCCAAGTCCACCAGTTGGTCCAGCTCTGGGTCAGCACGGCGTGAACATCATGGAATTCTGTAAAGCGTTCAACGCACGTACAGAATCTCTAGAGAAAGGTCTGCCAACTCCAGTAGTTATCTCTGTATACAGCGACCGTTCTTTCACTTTCGAAATGAAGACTCCACCTGCAGCAATTCTGCTGAAGAAAGCAGCGGGTATTAAGTCTGGTTCAGGCCGTCCTAACACTGAGAAAGTTGGTACTGTTACCGACGCTCAGATCCAGGAAATCGCTGAAACTAAAGCGAAAGACATGACTGGTGCAGACATTGAAGCGATGAAACGCTCAATCGCTGGTACCGCTCGTTCAATGGGTCTGGTAGTAGAGGGTTAAGACAATGGCAAAACTGACTAAGCGCATGCGCGTAATCCGCGAGAAAGTTGATGTGACTCGTGAGTACGACATCAACGAAGCTGTTGCTCTTCTGAAAGAACTGGCTACTGCTAAATTCGTTGAAAGTGTAGACGTTGCTGTTAACCTGGGCATCGATGCACGTAAATCAGACCAAAACGTTCGTGGCGCAACTGTACTGCCACACGGTACTGGCCGTGACATCCGCGTAGCGGTATTCACTCAAGGTGCGAACGCTGAAGCTGCTAAAGAAGCAGGTGCTGACATCGTTGGTATGGAAGACCTGGCTGAGCAAGTTAAGAAAGGCGAAATGAACTTCGACGTAGTTATCGCATCTCCAGATGCAATGCGCGTTGTAGGTCAACTGGGTACTATCCTGGGTCCTCGCGGTCTGATGCCAAACCCGAAAGTTGGTACTGTAACTCCTAACGTTGCTGAAGCAGTTAAGAACGCTAAAGCTGGTCAGGTTCGTTACCGTAACGACAAGAACGGTATCATCCACACCACCATCGGTAAGGTTGACTTCGACGCTGACAAGCTGAAAGGTAACCTGGAAGCTCTGCTGGTAGCTCTGAAGAAAGCTAAGCCTTCTTCAGCGAAAGGCGCTTTCATCAAGAAAGTAAGCATCTCTACCACTATGGGTGCAGGTGTTGCGGTTGACCAGAACACTCTGGACGCACAAGCAAACTAATTGCTTGAAGCGATGAGTTGCTGTATAATTCGTCGCTTCAAATTTATGGCTAAGTTCGGCTTGCCGAACTTCGTCCAAGACCGTAGGCGTCTTACATAAGTAAGACTTAATCGTTACCTACGTAGACGGTGCCAGGAACATGATAGATATATTTCTTTCTTGGATCTGCGCCGTAATTACTCTCCTGCTGTGAAGCAGCGAGTGGTGTAAAAACAATCCAGGAGCAAATCCAAATGGCATTAAATCTTCAAGACAAAAAAGCAATTGTTGCTGAAGTCAACGAAGCTGCCAGCGGTGCCCTGTCTGCAGTTGTAGCTGATTCTCGCGGCGTAACAGTTGGCGCGATGACTTCTCTTCGTAAACAAGCGCGTGAAGCGGGTGTTTACATGAAAGTTGTTCGTAACACACTGGCTCGTCGTGCAGTAGACGGTACTGACTACGAATGTCTGAAAGACATTTTTGTTGGTCCTACACTGATTGCGTTCTCTACTGAGCACCCAGGTGCTGCAGCGCGTCTTTTCAAAGACTTCGCGAAAGAGAACAAAGATTTCGAGATCAAAGCTGCTGCATTCGAAGGCGCGCTGACTAACGCTGACGTACTGGCAACGCTGCCAACTTACGACGAAGCTATCGCACGTCTGATGATGTGCATGAAAGAAGCGTCTGCTGGCAAGCTGGTTCGCACTATCGCGGCTGTTCGCGATCAGAAAGAAGCTGCGTAATTCGCATTGCTTTTTACTGGTTGCTATTTAAACTAATTGTTGACTTTAAAGAGAATTGTTATGTCTATCACTAACGAGCAAATCCTAGACGCAGTTGCAGAAATGTCTGTAATGCAAGTTGTTGAACTGATCGAAGCTATGGAAGAGAAGTTCGGTGTTTCTGCTGCTGCAGCAGTTGTTGCTGGCGGCGCTGCTGCTGGTGAAGCTGCAGAAGAGCAAACTGAATTCGACGTAATCCTGACTGCTGCTGGTGCAAACAAAGTTGCAGTAATCAAAGCAGTTCGCGGCGCGACTGGTCTGGGCCTGAAAGAAGCGAAAGCAGTCGTTGACGGCGCTCCAGCACCTCTGAAAGAAGCTGTTTCTAAAGAAGAAGCAGAAGCTCTGAAGAAAGATCTGGAAGAAGCTGGTGCTTCTGTTGAAGTTAAGTAATTATTGCTTAGCTTCTTAGCCTGAAAAGGCTAATGGCTGGTGGCTAAATAGCCACCGGCCTTTTTGCGCTGTAGGGCAGTGGTGAATTTTGCACCCCGTTTAGTCACTGCTGACCATGCAAATACATCGGAATTAACCCTCTGATGTTCCTACAGTAAACGGTGGTTATTAGTTACTGTCCCTCAGTCTGGACAGTTTGGGTCACTTATCAGCGAGCTGAGGAACCCTATGGTTTACTCTTATACCGAGAAAAAGCGTATCCGTAAGGATTTTGGTAAGCGTCCTCAAGTTCTGGACGTGCCATACTTGCTGTCGATCCAGCTTGATTCTTTTGAAAAGTTTATCGAGCAGGATCCAGAAGGGCAATACGGTCTTGAAGCTGCCTTTCGCTCTGTCTTTCCGATTCAGAGCTACAACGGCAATTCCGAGCTGCAATACGTTAGCTATCGTCTCGGTGAGCCAGTTTTCGATGTTAAAGAATGTCAGATCCGTGGCGTAACTTACTCTGCACCACTGCGCGTTAAACTGCGCCTGGTGATGTTTGACAAAGATGCACCTGCTGGCACCGTAAAAGACATCAAAGAGCAAGAAGTCTACATGGGTGAAATTCCACTCATGACGGACAATGGTACCTTTGTTATTAACGGTACTGAGAGGGTTATCGTATCCCAGCTGCATCGTAGCCCGGGCGTCTTCTTCGACAGCGATAAGGGTAAAACCCATTCCTCAGGTAAAGTGCTGTATAACGCGCGTATCATTCCATACCGTGGTTCATGGTTGGACTTTGAATTCGATCCTAAGGACCTGCTGTACGTACGTATTGACCGTCGTCGTAAGCTGCCTGCATCTATCATCCTGCGTGCGTTGGAATACACCACCGACCAGATCTTGGACATGTTCTTCGAGAAAGTTGTTTTCGAAGTTCAGGGCAAGTCACTGGTGATGGAATTGGTACCTGATCGTCTTCGTGGTGAAACTGCGAGCTTCGATATTGAAGCTGACGGTAAGGTATACATCGAGCAAGGTCGCCGCATCACTGCGCGCCACATTCGCCAGCTCGAAAAAGACGGCGTGAAACAAATTGAAGTCCCTGTTGAGTACATCGTGGGCAAAGTTGCTGCACGTGACTACATCAACGAGGAAACCGGTGAGATCATCGCGGGTGCTAACCAAGAGCTGAGCCTGGAAACTCTGGCGCTTCTGTCTCAGGCTGGCCACAAGAAGATCGAAACCCTGTTCACCAACGACCTGGATCACGGCCCGTACATGTCTGATACCCTGCGTATCGACAGCACGACTGACCGTCTGACCGCGTTGGTTGAAATCTACCGCATGATGCGTCCTGGTGAGCCACCAACGCGTGAAGCAGCAGAACAGCTGTTCGAAAGCCTGTTCTTCTCAGAAGATCGTTACGATCTGTCTGCGGTAGGCCGCATGAAGTTCAACAGCTCCCTGACTCGTGAAGAAATGACCGGTCCGGGCGTACTGAGCCACGATGACATCATCGAAGTGATGCGCAAGCTGATCGATATCCGTAACGGTATCGGTGAGGTGGACGATATCGACCACCTGGGCAACCGTCGTATCCGTTCTGTTGGTGAAATGGCTGAGAACCAGTTCCGTGTAGGTCTGGTGCGTGTTGAGCGTGCGGTTAAAGAGCGTCTGAGCCTTGGCGATCTCGACAATGTGATGCCACAGGATCTGATCAACGCTAAGCCTATCTCTGCGGCGGTTAAAGAGTTCTTTGGCTCTTCTCAGCTGTCACAGTTTATGGACCAGAACAACCCGCTGTCAGAAGTCACGCACAAGCGTCGTATTTCTGCACTGGGTCCAGGCGGTCTGACGCGTGAACGCGCAGGCTTTGAAGTTCGAGACGTACACGCAACCCACTACGGTCGCCTGTGTCCTATCGAAACACCTGAAGGTCCAAACATCGGTCTGATCAACTCGCTTTCAGCGTTTGCGCGTACTAACCCGTACGGCTTCCTGGAAACGCCTTACCGTAAAGTTGTTGACGGTAAAGTGTCCGATGACATCGACTACCTATCTGCGATTGAAGAAGGTCAGTTCGTTATCGCGCAGGCAAACGCCGCGCTGAACGAAGACGGCTCTTTCACAGATGAATTGATCACTGCTCGTCAGAAAGGTGAATCAGGTCTGCACCCACGCGACCATGTTCAGTACATGGACGTTGCAACCAACCAGGTTGTATCGGTGGCGGCATCTCTGATCCCATTCCTTGAGCACGACGATGCTAACCGTGCACTTATGGGTGCGAACATGCAACGTCAGGCAGTACCAACTCTGCGCGCTGATAAGCCGCTGGTAGGTACTGGTATTGAACGTGCAGTAGCGGTTGACTCGGGCGTAACAGCTGTTGCGAAACGCGGCGGTATGGTTCAGTCCGTAGACGCATCACGTATCGTTATTAAGGTTAATGAAGATGAGCTGGTACCAGGCGAAGCAGGTATCGACATCTACAACCTGACGAAGTACACCCGTTCTAACCAGAACACCTGTATCAACCAGCGTCCATGTGTGATGCCAGGCGAGCCTGTGCAGCGCGGTGACGTACTGGCCGACGGTCCGTCGACTGATCTGGGTGAACTGGCACTTGGCCAGAACATGCGTATCGCGTTCATGCCTTGGAACGGTTACAACTTCGAGGACTCCATCCTTGTATCTGAGCGCGTAGTACAGGAAGACCGCCTGACTACCATCCACATCCAGGAACTCCAGTGTGTGGCGCGTGATACTAAACTGGGTAGCGAAGAAATTACTGCTGACATCCCTAACGTGGGTGAGGCTGCGCTGTCTAAGCTTGACGAATCTGGTGTTGTATACATCGGTGCGGAAGTGAAAGGTGGCGACATTCTGGTAGGTAAAGTGACGCCTAAAGGCGAAACTCAGCTAACTCCAGAAGAAAAACTGCTACGTGCAATCTTCGGTGAGAAAGCGTCTGACGTGAAAGACTCTTCTCTGCGTGTTCCTAACGGCGTATCTGGTACGGTTATCGACGTACAAGTATTTACCCGTGATGGTGTAGAGAAAGACAAGCGTGCGCTTGAAATCGAAGAAATGCAGCTGAAAGAAGCCAAGAAAGACCTGACAGAAGAGTTCTCTATTCTGGAAGGTGGTCTGGTAGCACGTGTTCGTGGCGTACTGGCAAATGCTGGTTACAGCCAAGACAAACTGGCGAACATGGATCGTCAGGCGATGCTTTCTCAGACTCTTGACGACGAAGCACTGCAAACTCAGCTGGAGCAACTGGCTGAGCAGTACGACGAACTGAAAGCTGACTTCGATAAGAAGTTCGACACCAAACGCCGTAAGATCACTCAGGGTGACGATCTGGCGCCGGGCGTCCTTAAGATTGTTAAGGTATACCTGGCTGTTAAACGTCGCATCCAGCCTGGTGATAAGATGGCGGGTCGTCACGGTAACAAGGGTGTTATCTCTAAGATCAACCCTGTTGAAGACATGCCGTATGACGAAACCGGTGAGCCAGTAGACATCGTACTGAACCCACTGGGTGTACCGTCTCGTATGAACATCGGTCAGATCCTTGAAACCCACCTTGGCCTGGCGGCTAAAGGTATCGGTAACAAGATCAACAAGATGATCAAAGAGCAGCAAGAACTGGCGAAATTCCGTGAGTTCCTGCAGAAGGTTTACGATCTGGGTGACACGCGTCAGAAAGTGGACATCAGTACGCTGACTGACGAAGAAGTGCATACGCTGATCAAGAACCTGCGAAGCGGTCTGCCAATCGCAACCCCTGTGTTCGATGGTGCACCAGAGCCGGCAATCAAAGAACTGTTGAAATTGGGTGATCTGCCAGAATCTGGCCAGTTGAACCTGTTCGACGGTCGTACTGGTGAGAAGTTTGAGCGTCCTGTAACTGTTGGTTACATGTACATGCTGAAACTGAACCACTTGGTTGACGATAAGATGCACGCCCGTTCTACCGGTTCTTACAGCCTTGTTACTCAGCAGCCGCTGGGTGGTAAAGCTCAGTTCGGTGGTCAGCGTTTCGGTGAGATGGAAGTGTGGGCGCTGGAAGCATACGGCGCAGCATACACCCTGCAGGAAATGCTGACTGTTAAGTCGGATGACGTGAACGGTCGTACGAAGATGTATAAGAACATCGTCGACGGCGATCACCGCATGGAACCGGGTATGCCGGAATCTTTCAACGTATTGCTGAAAGAAATCCGCTCGTTGGGTATCAACATCGAGCTGGAAGACGAATAAGCCCAGGCTTGTTTGCACTTCCCAGCGTAAAACGAGATGCAGCAATAAGGCTGCATCTCAAATACAAAGGGAATTTCCGGTATCAATATGAAAGTGCAGAGTGTCTGCACTTTTATGGGTCAACTCCTCACAGGAGCCGAATGTGAAAGACTTACTTAAGTTTCTGAAAGCACAGCACAAGACCGAAGAATTTGATGCAATCAAAATCGGTCTTGCTTCACCAGACATGATCCGTTCATGGTCTTTTGGTGAAGTGAAAAAGCCAGAAACCATTAACTACCGTACCTTTAAGCCTGAGCGTGACGGTCTGTTCTGTGCACGTATCTTTGGCCCGGTAAAAGACTACGAATGTCTTTGTGGTAAATACAAGCGCCTGAAGCACCGTGGCGTGATCTGTGAAAAATGTGGTGTTGAAGTTACTCAGACCAAAGTACGTCGTGAGCGTATGGGTCACATTGAGCTGGCTTCACCTGTTGCCCACATCTGGTTCCTGAAATCACTGCCTAGCCGTATCGGTTTGCTGATGGACATGCCTCTGCGTGACATCGAGCGTGTTCTGTACTTCGAATCATACGTTGTGATCGAACCAGGCATGACCGATCTTGAGCGTAGCCAAATGCTGTCTGAAGAACAGTATCTGGACGCGCTGGAGCAATGGGGTGATGAATTCGACGCTCGTATGGGTGCCGAAGCAGTGAAAGCCCTGCTGGCGAACATGGACCTGGCAGCTGAAGCTGAACTGATGCGCGAAGAGCTGGAAGAAACCAACTCTGAAACCAAGCGCAAGAAAATCACCAAGCGCCTGAAGCTTGTTGAAGCATTCCTGCAGTCTGGAAACAACCCTGAGTGGATGATCCTGACTGTTCTTCCAGTACTGCCGCCGGATCTGCGTCCGCTGGTACCGCTGGATGGCGGTCGTTTCGCGACATCAGATCTGAACGATCTGTACCGTCGTGTTATCAACCGTAACAACCGTCTGAAGCGCCTGCTGGATCTGGCTGCACCTGACATCATCGTACGTAACGAAAAACGTATGCTGCAAGAGTCAGTTGACGCCCTGCTGGACAACGGTCGCCGTGG
Organism: Grimontia sp. AD028; assembly: GCF_000973155.1. Taxonomy (NCBI): domain Bacteria; kingdom Pseudomonadati; phylum Pseudomonadota; class Gammaproteobacteria; order Vibrionales; family Vibrionaceae; genus Grimontia; species Grimontia sp. AD028. The sequence goes on from NZ_LASY01000027.1 coordinate 9,028, forward strand.
TCGTGCCATTACTGGTTCGAACAAGCGTCCTCTGAAGTCCCTGGCTGACATGATCAAAGGTAAGCAAGGTCGTTTCCGTCAGAACCTGCTTGGTAAGCGTGTAGACTACTCTGGCCGTTCGGTAATCACCGTTGGTCCATACCTGCGTCTGCACCAGTGTGGTCTTCCTAAGAAGATGGCACTTGAGCTGTTCAAACCATTTATCTACGGCAAGCTGGAAGCTCGTGGTCTGGCGACCACCATCAAAGCGGCTAAGAAAATGGTAGAGCGCGAAGAAGCGGTCGTTTGGGATATTCTGGATGAAGTTATCCGTGAACACCCAGTACTGCTGAACCGTGCACCGACACTTCACCGTCTGGGTATCCAGGCGTTTGAACCAGTGCTCATTGAAGGTAAAGCAATCCAACTGCACCCACTCGTTTGTGCGGCATACAACGCCGACTTCGATGGTGACCAGATGGCTGTTCACGTACCTCTGACACTGGAAGCACAGCTAGAAGCGCGTGCTCTGATGATGTCGACTAACAACATCCTGTCTCCTGCGTCCGGTGATCCAATCATCGTACCTTCTCAGGACGTTGTATTGGGTCTGTACTACATGACCCGTGAGAAAGTTAACGCGAAAGGTGAAGCACTTTACCTGTCTGGCCCTGCGGAAGCTGAAAAAGCATACCGTACTGGCAGTGCAGAACTGCACGCGCGCGTTAAGGTTCGTATCAAAGAAGTGCTGTTCGACGAAATGGGTAACCGCTCTGAGAAAATTGAGCTGGTAGACACCACTGTTGGTCGTGCAATGCTGTGGCAAATCGTGCCTGAAGGCCTGCCATACAGCATCGTTAATCAGGCGCTGGGCAAGAAGCAAATCTCTGCTCTGCTGAACACCTGTTACCGTGCACTGGGTCTGAAAGATACCGTTATCTTCGCTGACCAAATCATGTACACCGGTTTCGCTTACGCGGCACTGTCTGGTGTATCTGTTGGTATCGACGACATGGTTATCCCACAGGCGAAATACGACCTGATCGAAGCGGCAGAAGCTGAAGTTGCTGAGATCCAGGAGCAGTTCCAGTCTGGTCTGGTTACTGCTGGCGAACGTTACAACAAAGTTATCGATATCTGGGCTGCAGCGAACGAACAAGTTGCTAAAGCGATGATGGATAACCTGTCTTTCGACACCGTGATCAACCGTGACGGTGAAGAAGAAGAGCAGAAGTCGTTCAACAGCGTATACATGATGGCCGACTCAGGTGCTCGTGGTTCTGCTGCACAGATTCGTCAGTTGGCGGGTATGCGTGGTCTGATGGCGAAACCAGATGGTTCGATCATCGAAACGCCTATCACCGCAAACTTCCGTGAAGGTCTGAACGTACTTCAGTACTTCATCTCGACGCACGGTGCACGTAAAGGTCTTGCGGATACCGCACTGAAGACTGCGAACTCCGGTTACCTGACCCGTCGTCTGGTAGACGTAGCTCAAGATGTTGTGGTCACTGAAACTGACTGTGGTACCTCAGAAGGTATCAACATGATGGCAGTTATCGAAGGTGGTGACGTTAAAGAAGCACTGCGTGAGCGTGTTCTGGGCCGTGTGGTTGCAGAAGACGTACTCAAGCCAGGTACTGATGAAGTACTGGCGCCACGCAACACCCTGCTTGATGAGAAGTGGTGTGACATCCTGGAGCAAAACTCTGTTGACCAGGTGAAAGTGCGTTCTGTCGTAACCTGTGAAACTGACTTCGGTTGTTGTGCAAACTGTTACGGTCGCGACCTGGCTCGTGGTCACATTGTTAACCACGGCGAGTCTGTTGGTGTTATCGCGGCACAGTCAATCGGTGAACCAGGTACCCAGCTGACGATGCGTACGTTCCACATCGGTGGTGCGGCATCTCGTGCGGCAGCAGAAAGCAGCATTCAGGTGAAGAACAACGGTTCTATGCACCTGCACAATGCGAAGTTCGTTACCAACAACGCTGGCAAGCTGGTGATCACTTCACGTGCATCTGAGCTGACTATCGTTGATGAGTTCGGCCGTACCAAAGAAAGCTACAAGCTGCCTTACGGTTGTGTGCTGAGCAAGCTGGATGGCGATGCAGTTAACGCGGGCGAAACCGTGGCTAACTGGGATCCGCACACCATGCCGATCATCACTGAAGTAGAAGGTCGTATCGAGTTCGTTGACATGATTGACGGTGTAACCGTTCAACGTCAAACGGACGAACTGACCGGTCTGTCTTCAATGGTTGTTCTGGACGCTGCAGAGCGTACGTCAGCGGGTAAAGACATGCGTCCTACCGTTCGACTGCTTGATGCATCTGGTAACGCTGTGATGATCCCAGGTACTGATATGCCTGCACAATACTTCCTGCCTGGTAAAGCAATTGTCCAGCTGGAAGACGGTGCAAACGTAGGCGTGGGTGATACCCTGTCTCGTATTCCTCAGGAATCTGGCGGTACGAAAGATATCACCGGTGGTCTGCCACGCGTTGCGGACCTGTTCGAAGCTCGTAAGCCAAAAGAGCCTGCAATTCTGGCAGAGATCACGGGTGCAGTTTCCTTCGGTAAAGAAACCAAAGGTAAACGCCGCCTGATCATCACGCCAACTGACGGTTCTCCATACGAAGAGATGATTCCTAAGTGGCGTCAGCTGAACGTATTCGAAGGTGAGAAGGTTGAGAAAGGTGACGTCATCGCCGATGGTCCAGAATCTCCACACGACATTCTGCGTCTTCGTGGCGTGCGTGCGGTAACTGAGTACATCACTAACGAAGTACAAGACGTATACCGTCTGCAGGGCGTTAAGATTAACGATAAGCACATCGAGACTATCGTTCGTCAGATGCTGCGCAAAGTAACTATCCTGTCTTCAGGTGACTCTGAGTTCCTGGAAGGCGAGCAGGTAGAATACTCTCGCGTCACTATCGCGAACCGTATGCTGGAAGCGGAAGGCAAACAGCCTGCAAGCTTCGAGCGCGATCTGCTGGGTATCACCAAAGCGTCTCTGGCAACTGAATCGTTCATCTCTGCGGCATCGTTCCAGGAAACGACCCGCGTACTGACCGAAGCAGCTGTATCTGGCAAGCGCGACGAACTGCGCGGCCTGAAAGAGAACGTAATCGTTGGTCGTCTGATCCCTGCGGGTACCGGTTTTGCTTACCACAAATCGCGCCAAGCGCGTCGCAACGTGGTAGAAGAGCCAGTAGCTCCGCAAATCGATGCTGAACAAGCATCTCAGGATCTGGCAGCACTGCTGAACGCAGGTCTGAGCGACGAGAACTAATCTCGCATCATGACTGATAAAAGGCATCCTTCGGGGTGCCTTTTTTATTGCCTGATTTTCAATAAGCCAGAGACTATTTGCGAAGCGAGAAGCGAGAAGCGAGAAGCGAGAAGCGAGAAGCGAGAAGCGAGAAGCGAGAAGCGAGAAGCGAGAAGCGGAGTCTAGAAAACCGGCTGATGAATAACATCAACCGGAAGGCCTGAAAACGTTAAATATTAAGCGCCGGGAGGAATTGCTAAGCTGTCCGCAATCAGCTGGATCAGCATGTCTTCTTTCTCGAAGCGCATTTCCATGATTTCGCCAACAGTAGAGATGTCGTTGTCAAAACCCGCGAAATTGTCGTCATCTAAGACAAACCCACTGTACTTGTCATTGAAGTTCAGAAGGGGCTCTGTCGTTTCTACTATATGTAAGTAGAGACCATCAATCTCTTCGTTGGTGGAGAAACCAGTGGCTTTCCAACGTTCCATGACCATGTCATAGATTTTGAAGTGACCGGCGGAGATATAGTCCACCAAAGCTTCACAGAAGCGATTCAATTCTTCTTCGGTTGGCAGACAGTTTTTATTGTTGCCAGAAAGACCAGCCACTTTGCAGTACTGAACCAACAGTTCCTGTCTTAACGTTAACCAGTAGTCGATCACATCACTGTAACCGCCCCACTGCTGTTGTGCTTTTTCGAGTTTATTAAGCATGACCACGTTCCTCATGATCAGCGCACCTGAGCGCTTTTATAGGATTACAGCCATATCAATCAGGCCATCAATTGTCTAACATCAGGTTACTGATTTTAGAGTGCCTCAAATCGCCCGGCCAAGCAAGGATCGAAGTGTTGTTATGTCTGATCAAAAAGATCTTGTATATCTGTGTTGTGTAACTAAAGGGCAACTCTGGTTGGCGGATCACAACCTGCCACTTATCTCTAAAAATCAATTGGATAATTGGGTTAAGGCAAGCTACGCCATAGGACACTTTGATGGGCATGAGGTTGTGTATGTGTATGAGCAACATAATGCATCTGAAACTGAGTTGGGTGGATTGCGATCTTTGTTACACCTGCCCGGGGAATTGTTCAATCTCGCAGGGCGCGCTATTCAGATTGATTACATGCGTGATTCTCAGGTGTTTTGTAGCCGTTGTGGCAGTAAAAACCGTTTTGAGCCGTCTCATCCTGCGATGGTATGCGATGCCTGTGAGACAGTTCATTACCCACGGGTTTCACCTTGTGTGATTGTGGCTGTTAAAAAGGGCGGCCAAATTCTGCTGGCTCATCATCCTCGCCATAAAAACGGTATGTATACAGTGATTGCCGGTTTTGTCGAAGCGGGAGAGACGCTGGAGCAATGCGTTGCTCGTGAGGTGAAAGAAGAAACAGGAATAGACGTCAGTAACATCCGCTACTTTGACAGTCAGCCTTGGGCTTTTCCTTCCAATTTGATGATGGGGTTTATCGCAGACTATGAGAGCGGTGAGATTAATCCAGACTATGAAGAGCTTACTGACGCGCAGTGGTTTGATGTCGATGACCTGCCGCTGGTGGCACCGGAAGGGACCATTGCCAGACGCTTGATTGAAGCGGTCAAAGTGCAGAATTAAGGGATGCAGAGCATCCCTTTTTAGTGGTTACCGAAGCGTTATTGGGTATGGGAAAGGATCAGGGCATTAACGGCTGCGGCCTGTTCCATCTGCACCATATGCCCAGCCTCCGCGAGAACGTGCACTTCTGCATTGCTGATGTTTGAAGCGTGTGAAGCAGGGATTACCGCATCCGACTCCCCCCAAATCACAAGCGGTGACGGAATCGCATCCAAGTCCAGCGCAACGCTTTGGGTGCCATCCACAAAAAGCTGATCGGCGAGCGTGTTCAGTGAGGTTTTTACTCCATCAAGCCGTTTGTATTTGAGCACATCATCGACCAGATTACGCGTGACCAAACTGCTGTCTGCAAAAAGCAGCTGCAAGACAGGTTTTAGGGTTTTCCGGCTTTCTGAATCGACAAAGCCACGGATGTAGTTGCTGTTGATGTCTTTCCCAAGGCCAGCGCTGCCAATCAAAGTCAGCGAAGCGACCTTATTGGGATGGAGCCTTGCGAGTTCACCACTGATAAGCCCGCCCATCGAATGACCGACCAAATGGGCTCTCTCAATATTGAGCTTGTCCATCACAGTCACGATGGTGTTGATGAGGTCGTTAAACTGCACATCTGCTGAAATCGCCGACTGTCCATGGTTTGGAAGATCAAGCGCCAGCACTGGCGCTTTTTCGGCAAGGGCATCCAGATTAAACAACCAGTTATCCAAGTCGCCGCCAAAGCCATGTATCAGCACATAAGGTGTTCCTGAGGCGTCGGCATTCAGATGACTGTAACGAATGCGTCCTGCGTCGGTGTCGATAAATGCATAGGCCGATGCCGCTTCTTTCTCATCTCCTTCTTCGGAGGAGGGCTGAACAAAGGCGGCGATATAGGCATCGATTTCTTCGTCTGTCACCTCTGGTGGCGCAAGTACACCGAGCAGAGCCTGAACCGAATAGACGTCACCTTCCTCAGCGACCTTGCGTCTTAGGAGCCCTGCATCCGGCGCTTCCACCTCGCTGGCAATCTTGTCGGTTTCCACATCCATGATCACCTGACCGACTTCAATGGTATCCCCTTCGTCGACATGCCATTCTGTGAGGGTGCCTTCCTTCATGGAAAGCCCCCATTTGGGCATCACCACAGGTATGATTTTCTCACTCATGTATTCGCTCCCATCGTTCGGTTTACGGCGCTGATAATGTCATCAACGGTCGGTACATAGATGTCTTCCAGTGATGGAGAGAAAGGCACGGGAGTATGGGGAGGGGTCACCATGACAATCGATGCTTTTAGTGACGAGAAGGCTGACTCAGCCACTTGTGCAGAAACGTCCGCAGCGATTGAGCAGCGTGGGCTGGCTTCGTCTATACACACCAAACGACCTGTTTCTTCGACGCTTTCCACCACAGTATCGATATCGAGTGGGGAGAGGGTGCGTAAGTCAATCACCTCACATTGCACGCCTTGTTTCGCCAGTTGCTCAGCCGCTTCCATTGCACGTGTTACGGTCAGACCATAAGACACAAGAGTGACGTCTTTACCTTCACGAAGTACATTGGCTTCGCCAAAAGGAATGGCATATGGGGCTTCCGGCACATCAGATTCGGTGGCATAGAGGTTTTTATGCTCAAGGAAGATCACTGGGTCATTGTCTCTGATGGACTGAATAAGCAGCCCCTTGGCATCGTAGGCATTTGATGGACAAACCACCTTTAGCCCTGGAATATGGGTGAAAAGAGGCGTGAGCATCTGGCTGTGTTGTGCTGCGGCTCTGAAGCCAGCACCGCACATGGCGCGGATAACAACTGGCGTTTCCGCTTTCCCCCCAAACATATAGCGGAACTTGGCGGCTTGGTTGAAAATCTGATCGAAGCAGACGCCCATAAAATCGATAAACATCAGCTCTGCGATCGGACGGAGCCCGCAGGTAGCAGCGCCAATGGCAGCACCCACATAGGCACTTTCCGACAGAGGCGTATCCATCATCTGGTTAGGATGTTTGGCATAAAGCCCTTTGGTGACACCAAGTACGCCACCCCATGCATCGTCTTCACCCGGTGCGCCGGTACCACCGACAATGTCTTCGCCCATCATAATGACGTTAGGATCACGGGACATTTCCTGATCAATTGCTTCGTTAATTGCATCCTTGATTGATAGTGTTCTGGCCATCATCACTCTCCTTGTTATTCTGAATAGCTGACGTAAACATCCGTCAGTAGGGCACTTGCTGGTGGTTGTGGCGCATCAATCGCAGCGCGAACGGCATCTTCGATAAGTGCGGCCACTTCGCCATCAATGGTGTTGAATTCGTCAGCGTTGATAAGGCCAGTTTCTTCCACGCGCTGGCGGAAGAGTTTCAGGCAACAGCGGTTGGTACGGATATCTTCCACTTCGCCGTCAGCCCGGTAGGTCTGGGCATCCCCCTCAAAATGGCCAAAAAAGCGCACCATTTTGCACTCGAGCATGGAGGGGCCACCGCCGTTTCTGGCGCGTTTGATGACTTCTCCAGCGGCTTCATAAACAGCGAAGAAATCCGTGCCATCGACAGTGACGCCCGGCAGTCCAAAGCCAGTTGCGCGGTCGACATAGGAGTCACAGGCTACCGCCCAATCCACGGAGGTTGATTCCGCATAACCATTGTTTTCAATCACAAAAATGGTTGGGAGTTGCCAGACGGCAGCAAGGTTTAAGCTTTCCAGAAAGGTGCCCTGGTTGGATGCGCCATCACCGGTAAAGCTGATGCCCACACCGCCGTGGCCAAGGTGTTTTGCGGCAAGGGCGGCGCCACATACTAATGGGGAGCCAGCACCTAGAATGCCATTGGCGCCCATCATGCCTTTGGATAAATCCGCAATGTGCATTGAGCCGCCTTTGCCGCGACAGGACCCGGTTTCCTTGCCATAGATTTCGGCCATCATACCGTGCACGTCCACGCCTTTGGCAATGCAGTGACCGTGTCCGCGGTGAGTGGAAGCGATGCGGTCGTTGTCATTCAAATGCATCATGATGCCAACGGCCGTGGCTTCTTCACCAGCATAGAGGTGTACAAAACCCGGAATGTCGCCACGGGAAAAATCGACGTGCAAGCGCTCTTCGAAATCGCGGATGGTTTTCATCATCCGGTATGCGTCCAGCAACTGTTCACGAGAGAGTGGAAATGGATTATCACTCATGAGTTTCTCCTTGATGTTGTCGTTGTGTGTGTCGATGGGAAGCGAAGCAGGCCATGCTCAGCGGCAAAGGTCATACAGCGCGGCACATCGACCGTGTTGAAAGCGTCATGTTTGAGGGTGACTGAGACTTTATCGTCAGGGCCAAATGGCAGTTCCCGCTCGCCGTCGAGGGCGAAAGAGCCCTGCTGGCTGACAGGCGTAATGAGTAAATCGGGTTCAAAAAGCTGGCTGTGCTCAATATGAACTGGCGTCAGCAATCCGGGAGCGAGTGGCGCATTGACGGAATAAAGTGCTTCTTGTGGACGGGTAAACGTAAGGTGCATGCCCATAGGCGCTTTGCGTGCGATGGGCTGGATTAGACCGGCAATGGAAGAAAGCCCAATCAGTGATGGGTCGGCAAAGGTAACAAACAGCTCTCGAAGGCTTTCTGGCCGCCAGACCGCGCGGGCACCGACAAAACGCTCCTGCACGATAGCGGCATCGACAAGGGCAATGTCAGGGGTGTTGTTAACCCTCACTTCCAGTAGTTTATTGGCTTCAAAAGCCTGAGAGGGTGGAATTCTCCCTGATACTGCAAGGCCTGTGGCGATGCCGGTGATGGTGGGCTCTGTCAGTGGTGGAAAGGCATTATTGGTGCCGCTGGAAACGCCTGAAATGGGAATGTTTCCACAGGCTTTGACCACCAGACGGTGAGTACCGTCTCCGCCAAGAACGACAATCGCGGAAACACCGAGTTCGCGCATGGCATGGCTGGCATCAAGGGTATCCTGCGCCGTGGATGAAACAGGCATGGAGAGCCAGCGCACATCTGGCATTCGGAAACTATCCAGCGAAGCCTGATGTAATCCACGTTCTATATGCGTTCTAAGGCCAGCCCGTTCTGGCATCATCACCACATGCTCAACGCCACCCTGAGCAAGTCCTGTCAGAATGCGAAGTACCATGTTGGCTCTGTCTGTCAGTTGCAGGTTTGCGCCTTTGGCAATGACCCGGCGAATATCGCGGGCAGAAATGGGGTTGGCAATGATCCCTACTGTCAATCCTGTCACAGTCATTCCTCATCCTTGGCTGGTGGAAGGGACTGAACAAGATGCGTGCCAACCAGTGACTCTTGAATATATTCATAAATATCATGGTTTTACTGTTTTTATTCTTACGGTGATGTGTGGCACTGATGCCTCGGCGTGCAACAGGTGTGGCGTTATCAGGTAGTGGATGTCACAGGGAAATAAATTCTGTGTTGTGAGTGAGAAATCGGAGCAGGAAAGTCGGCTTTATCGTTGTACAGAGTTGTATGACTGTTTTGTTGTTGGTTAATAATTAACCAAATGACAGGAGCGGTAGCATATGGCAGTCACTATGCGAGTCAGTGAACACATCAAGGAAGTGCAAAGCGTTATTGAAGGGAGTCAAACATCCCGTGACGATGTCATTGCCACGTCTTGGACACGGTGTATCGACGATTATCACCTTGATCCTGTGGTGATGCAGGAGGCATATATTGTTCCCCATACCCAGCTCAAGGAGCATAGGGAACGGCTAGATAAGCTTATTCGCACGGCAAAGTACGGACTCGATGCCTTGTATCACCAGGTGGCTGATCATGGTTATGTGTTGATGCTGACCGATGCTGAGGGAGTCACTGTCGATTATCAGGGTGATGCATCGCTCACTTGGGAGCTCAAAAAAGCCGGGCTTTACCTTGGGGCAGAGTGGTCTGAAGCGCGGGCAGGAACCTGTGGTGTGGGCTCCTGTATCTACACCGGGGAAGCGTTGACGGTGCACCAGAGCGATCACTTTGATGCCACGCATTCGCCACTCTCCTGCACGGCTGCGCCTATTTACGATGTAGACGGTTCACTTGCTGCTGTGCTCGATATCTCTGCGCTCCAAAGCCCTGAGCCCAAAGCCAGCCAGGCATTGACCTTGCAGCTTGTCACTTCCTGCACGCGTCGCATCGAGATGGCGTCGTTGATGAATACCTTCAGGCGGGACTGGATAATCCGGCTCAGTCAATCTCCGGCGTTTTTGGATGTCGACCCTGAATGCGCGATGGCGGTGGATGCGGAAGGCCGGATTATTGGGATGACACATAGTACCCAACGCCTGCTTTCGCGGATTAAAGGCAATGACTGGCGGCAACCACACGCAATACTAGGCTGCTTGCTGTCGGACTTTTTCAATCTCGATATCAATGAGCTTCCCGCGCTCAGCCGTGCACTTCCCACGGAAGAAAGGTTGCTGGCCACCATTCATGGTGATTTGTGGTTTGCCCATGCTATAGCCCCGCAGCCTTCTTCAATACAGCGGCGCAAAAAAGTCGTGAGTGGCAGTTTGGCATCGCTTTATGGTGATGATGCCAAGATGGCGGATTTGGCAATCAAAGCGACCACGCTATCAATGTCGGACTTGCCACTTCTGCTGAACGGGGAAACCGGCACAGGGAAGGAGTTTTTGGCTAAAGCCATTCATGAGAGTTCGTCACGCAAATCCGGCCCTTTCATTGCCATCAATTGTGCAGCGATCCCCGAAAGTCTGATTGAAAGCGAGCTCTTTGGTTATGCAGACGGTGCCTTTACCGGCGCGCGCAGCAAAGGCAAAAGAGGGCTGATTGAGCAGGCCAACAACGGCACCCTGTTTTTGGATGAAATTGGGGATATGCCCTTGTCGCTTCAGGCAAGGTTACTCAGGGTTCTCGCCGAAAGAGAGTTGCTTCCAGTGGGAGCGACCAAAGCGATCCCTGTGTCATTCCGGGTGCTTGCAGCTACTCATAAAGCTTTGCCAGATCTGGTAAGTAATGGCAGTTTTAGGGAAGACCTTTTCTATCGCATCAACGGAGCGACCCTTACAATTCCCGCCCTGCGCGAGCGCTCGGATATATTGTGGTTGGCGGGACAGATTCTAACGGGACTGACAGATAAGCCAGTACACGTTTCAACACTGGCGGGCGATCTGCTTGAAAAGTACTCGTGGCCGGGCAATATCAGGGAGCTAGAGAATACGCTCCGCTTCGCGTTGGCATTTTGTGTTGAGGGTGAAATCCAGCCAGAGCATTTACCCGAAGAGATTAAAACAGGGTTAGGGCGGCCACAGTGTGTTTCCTCCGTCACGCAAGAGCTGTTGGCAACACTGGAAGCCTACAACTGGAACATTTCAGAAACTGCCCGTGCTTTGGGAGTGGATCGATCCACCATCCATCGCAGGATGAAAAAAGAGAGAATCGGGCGTCACTACCAACCGCAAGGGAAACGCTAATTCAACGTTATTGACCAGTAATGATGTTGTGGCGAGGCGACTTCCCAATAGGTTCCTGATATTGGCGGGGGAGGCTGGCATCGGCGTCTGAAAACCTTGGACTCAATGTCAGACCATACTGGCTTAAAATCTCGGTTAGCGTGCCACTTTCTTCCAAATTCTCTAGCACTTCACGAACATCTGACTCGTCCAGCGAGTCAGCATGGCGGATACTTATGGTCATGGGATAGGAAATGACCTGCTCAGTATCAGGAAATGGCGAAGCGCGTAACCGCTCCTTATTATTGGCCAACTGGTGGATAAACCATGAAAACGAGAGATTCGAGACGATAGCCATATCCACCTCACCAGCCATAACTGCGCTCAGCATATCTTGGTCATTGCCGAATCCTACCCTGAGTTGACTGTTTGGCAGATGCTCCAGCATTTTCCGGTGGGCGGCTGACCCTGAAGAGACTGCAACTCGCAGGTTGTCTGGGAGTGAGGCAAGTTCATAGGAGTTCGGCACAGCCTGCACCCAAACAAGATTATGCTCAAGTAGCGCTGGGGCAAAGCGGGCATGGGTTTGTGGATTTTGTGCCAGCGCAACGCCGAGTATCAATTGGCAGTCGGACTTTCGTATCTGATACCTTGCCCAGATCCATTCAACGGACAGGGATACATGCCATGCTTTGGCCACCGCTTCGGCAATCTCAATGAATGCGCCTTTGGGGCTGTCTTCGCCAGAAAGGGGGAGAGCCTCACGGGAGGCACAGACGGTAAGGAGCCCTGCTTGCTGCACTGACTCCTGAAGGGAAAAAGGACGGGCTATGGGCGATATCGCCCATAGCCCACTTATTATCAGCCAAACAAAATGCTTTCTAGATTCAGGACTCACAGGCAGGTCTCAAGAGTGCGAAGTGAAAGAATATACGCGACCAGCTCCAGCCGTTCAGACTCGGAAAACGTATCGCCCCAAGGGGGCATGAACTGACTGCCCCTTCGGAGCCCATTTGAAATGGTGTCAAACAGGTAATCACCCTCAAAGTCACGGCATTGCAGCTTTTTAGACTTCCCGCCAATTCCTTTTGCGCCATGGCAGTAGGCACAATTCTGGTAGAAGCGGATTTCTCCCTGCTTTATTTCGGCAGGAGAGGTGGGGATGTTTAGTGGTGATTCCTGTGTAATTGGTACGGCGACAGCAATTGCTTCATTGGATAGGAGTAGCATCAATACCAGTCCTATCACTGCTAAACATTGCCCTAGAGCGTTGGAAGTAAATGGCCTATTCATCGCAAATTCTCCTTATTTGTCGATGCTGAATGCGATGAGCGCCGCCCCGCCGGGCAGGCCGGAGACTTCAGGAAACGCACTTGCCATAAAGCCTGGGGCGTGGGAGCCAAAGCCACTTGGCACGAGTAGATATTGTTTTCCATTTTTTCCGTAACTGATTATCCCTGAGCGAATACCAGACCCTGTGTTGAAAGACCACAACTCATCACCGTTAGCAGCGTCATAAGCGAACACTTTGCCAAACACATCTCCGTTAAAAACCAACCCGCCTGCAGTGGCTAAAACACTGCCTAAACCAGGAATGGGATAATTAACACTCCAACGGACTTCACCCGTGATGGGGTCGCGGGCATCGAGTCGGGCACTGGCTTTTTGATTCGGTGGAGCTACGGCTTCCAGCAGGGAAACACCTAGATAGAGACCTGATATGCCAATTTTCTCGGGATTTTGCTCTGCGGCGATGATCTTGTTACAGACTTCCATTGCATTGGTATACCAGAGCCCAGTTTTCGGACTATAGGCACCGTGGTTCCAACTGCGCGCACCGAGAAGGTAAGGGCAGAGAACTTTTTCTTCACCCAGTTTAGGCTCGTTGCGACCTATCAACTCTCCGGTTTTTGGATTGACTGATTCGACCCAGTTGTAGGTTTGTGAAAGGGGCCAGATATTAATAGGCTTGCCAGTCTTTTTATCCAGAACGTAAACGAATCCGCCTTTGTTGAGATGGAAAATGACATCCCGGTTTTCGTGTTCAATGGTGACAATTTCATACGCCGAGTCATAGTCCCAGACATCGTGAGGAACCTCCTGAAAGAACCATTTCAACTTCCCGGTCTTGGCTTCAATCGCCAGTAAGGACGCAGTGTATTTGTTGTCACCTTTGCGCACTTCACCAAAAAAATCCGGGGCAGCGTTGGAGGTTCCAATATGGATGAGGTCGGTTTTCTCGTCGTACACACCCGGCATCCACGCTCCGCCGCCTCCGACATTTCCTGTGTCGCCTGGCCAGCTTTCAGGATCATCACTGATGGTGTCAAACTCCCAAATCGGTTGGCCGTTCAGGGCATTGACCGCATAAATTTTTCCCCGCTGAGGCTGGTCGCCGCCTGTTGTTCCGCCATACAGCACCTCGCCCGCCAGTTGTGGTGGTGATGAAAACAGGCAACCGTAGCAGGATTTCAGGTCCGTAATTTTGCGCTTCCAGACGGGCTTACCCGTTTTCTGGTTGAGGGCGATAAAACGTCCATCCAGAGTGCCAAGATAAACCATGCCATGCCCTACCGTCACACCGCGGCTGGCGGCTTGATAAAACACCCGGGTCACAATAGGGTCGAGCTCAGGCTGGTAGTGCCACAGTGTTTCGCCTGTTTCGCCATCCACGGCATAGACATTGTTGTTGGCTGCCACGTAATAAATCACACCATCAATGACGATAGGGGTGGCCTGTAAGCCATGTTGAATGTCCCCGGGTTGGTGAATCCATGCCACTTTGAGTTTGTCCACATTGGCTTTATTGATGTCTGACAAAGGGCTGTATCGCCAGCCATTATCCAGTCGATGGTATTTGGGCCAGTCGCTGTCTGATGTTGCAGCGTTAGCCGGTGGAATAAAATAAATGGCCACTAGGAATAGCAGGGGGAGAGCAAGCCAATATGAGTAGGTGGCATTTTTTGTCATCACTTTGCATCCTTTGCAATGGGTTTGGTCGCCTATCGCAAGTAAAGTGCCAATATGAGTGTTGTTTTAAATCAATCGGTTAACTGGTTGCTTAGTCAGGGTGATGAAGCAAAGTGCAACAGGTGTCGCGCTTCAGGTGTCGCAACAGGGGATGGAAAACAGGCAAAAAAAACCCGCCGTAGGGAGGCGGGGGTAAGATGCGATTATGGGTAGTGTCTGTCAGACATTTTGTTATTTGTGCAAATATTTAACATGTCATTAAAGATCCGGCAAATGTACGGTATCACTAGAGACAATATTTATGATCGCCTCCACAAAGGGTGTCTTTTGTTGTCCTCCGAGGGTGGTACAATACCGCCACCAAATTTGCAGGATGTAGACAATGACAGAACTAAAGAATGACCGCTATTTGCGTGCGCTGTTGAAGGAACCGGTAGATTACACGCCGGTATGGATGATGCGTCAGGCTGGCCGCTATCTGCCTGAGTACAAGGCAACCCGCGCGGAAGCTGGCGACTTTATGTCATTGTGTAAAAATGCTGAGCTGGCGTGTGAAGTGACCCTTCAGCCGCTGCGTCGTTACGATCTGGACGCGGCTATCCTGTTCTCCGATATTCTGACCATTCCAGATGCAATGGGTCTGGGCCTTTACTTCGAAACTGGCGAAGGCCCGAAATTCGAGCGCCCAATCACCTGTAAAGCTGACGTGGAAAAAATCGGTCTACCAGATCCGGAAGGTGAACTGCAATACGTGATGAATGCCGTTCGCACTATCCGTAAAGGTCTGGAAGGTAAAGTGCCGCTGATTGGTTTCTCTGGCAGCCCATGGACATTGGCGACTTATATGGTGGAAGGCGGTAGTTCGAAGGCCTTCACTAAAATCAAAAAGATGATGTACGCCGAGCCACAAACCCTGCACCTGTTGCTGGATAAGCTGGCGGACAGCGTGATTGAGTACCTGAACGCGCAAATCAAAGCGGGTGCACAGTCAGTCATGGTATTTGATACTTGGGGCGGTGTGCTGACCCCACGTGATTACAACGACTTCTCGCTGCAATATATGCACAAGATTGTTGATGGCCTGATCCGTGAAAACGATGGCCGTCGCGTACCAGTCACCCTGTTCACCAAAAACGGCGGGATGTGGCTGGAGAAAATCGCGGCAACAGGCTGTGATGGTGTGGGTCTGGACTGGACCATTGATATGGCAGACGCCAAACGTCGCATCGGTGACAAAGTGGCGCTGCAAGGCAACATGGACCCATCCATGCTTTACGCATCACCAGAGCGTATCCGTCAGGAAGTGGCGACGATTCTGGAAGGTTTCGGCAATGGCACTGGCCATGTGTTCAACCTAGGTCACGGCATTCACTTGGACGTGCCACCTGAAAATGCAGGTGTGTTTGTGGATGCGGTACACGAGCTTTCCAAGCCTTACCACAAGTAACACAGTATACGTTTATTAAGGCCAGCAGATGCTGGCCTTTTTCGTTTCTGCCGTCTTGTTCAGGGTTCTTCGGGGATTTTCCTAAGAAAGCTGTACATGATATTTATTTCTTTTAAAAACAAATAATTAGATTGTTTGCTCTTTCATTTAAAAAATGATGTACAGGTTAAAGCTGTTTGACTTGTTAAATGCTGATCAAATTATTTGGGGATGAAAATTTTTGGTTATTTAACCGAAATTGCATCGAACAGGTTCACCAGTAAAATTCCTCGCAAAGCTGTACAGTCCAATTAATGATTTAAAAATCATGCAATTAAAATTTAGTTGCTATTCGATGCTATTTGGTGTTCAGAAAAAAGCTGATTGTCACAAGAAAAGCTGATCAATGCGTTTTCTCAACATGGGCAGGATCTCTGCGTCGAACCATGGATTTTTCCTCAGCCACAGATTATTGCGGGGAGAAGGGTGGGGGAGCGCGATAAAATCCGGTGACCAGTTAGCGTTGGCTTTCACCGTTTCAGTCAGAGTCTTGGGCTTCCCTTCCAGATAATAGCGCTGCGCATAATCGCCAATCAGAAGGGTTAGTTCCACATTGGGAAGATGGGACTTAATCGCAGCGTGCCACTTGGGTGCACACTCGGGTCTTGGCGGCAGGTCGCCGGAACTGCCGCGCCCCGGATAGCAAAATCCCATCGGCATGATGGCGACCTGAGCAGGGTCATAGAATCTTGCTTTACCCATCTGAAGCCAGTCGCGCAGCCGATCACCGCTGGGATCATTCCACGGAATCCCGGTTTCATGCACGCGGGTTCCTGGTGCCTGACCGATAATCAGCAACCTAGCGGAAGACTCAGCCTGCACCACAGGACGCGGACCCAATGGTAAATGGGCTTCGCAGTGGCGGCACTCTTGCACCTCTTTCAACAAGATTCCCAAAGGCGTGTTTGTCATCAATACCCCAGCGTGAAGTCCATTTGATAGTTTAATGGCTCGCCATTTAGCCAGCGTGTGTAGTTGTCGACGAAAATACCAAACACTTGCTCCGGGAAGCTCTCGGCTGAGATATGAGGCGTGACCGTAATGGAAGGATGCGTCCAAAACGGGTGCTCAGGTGCGAGTGGCTCTTTGCTGAACACGTCCAACACCGCATGCTGGATGTTTGCGCCTTCGATCGCTTCGAGGAGACCTTCTTCTTCCAGCACAGGTCCACGACCAACGTTAAACAGAATGGCTTGTTTGCAAGCAGACAGCGTATCCCGGTTGAGTAAGCCTTTGGTTTCCGGCGTGGAAGGTAATACTGAGACAATCACATCTGCTTTGGAAAAAGCCTCAGTCATGTTGGCGTTGGTGATGACGTTATCGAACCCTTCTACGGCTTTTCCGGAGCGGCTCACACCAATCACCTGTATCCCAAAATGGCGTGCGGTCTTAGCAACATGCGCACCAATCGAGCCTGTCCCAAGTATCACCATGCATTTTCCGGTCAGGCCTTGATAAGGCACTGGTGACCATTTGCTTTCCTGCTGTGCATCGCGGTAATGGGCAAAATGGCGGGTTAATGTCAGAAGCTGACCGATAACATACTCCGACATCAAGGGGCCGAAAATCCCACGCACATTCGTAAGTTGATAGTCACTTTTTGGTTTGGCCAACAGGGCATCACAACCTGCAAAGGTTGACTGTAACCACTGTAGGTTCTCTGCCTTATCAAGCTCCGGCGCGAATTTCGGCGGGTCGGCGAGGATGATATTGGCTTTGCTGATATCTTCGGTGATTTGCAGATCGGGTAAGGCGGCGTCTTCCAATAACGCCAGATAACGTTTTTGTTGGGCTGAGCAAAGATAAAGATGGTTCAAATCTGTTCCTTTTGCTATTGCAGTATATAAAGTACACTTGCGCGGAAATCCTATCCGGCATTACACGTCGGCAATCACTGTAGACGGCAGACCATGTTACAGAATCCGATCCAGCTGCGACTCGAAAAACTCGACTCATGGCAGCATATCACTTTTATGACGGCGCTGGTGGAGCGCATGTATCCCAACTACGCGGCATTTTGCCAACAGACTGAGTTTGCGGAGCCTCAGGCATTCCGCCAGCTTTTGGATGCAGTATGGGAAGTGCTGACGGTTAAGAACGCCAAAATCAACTTTGAGCGTCAACTGGAGAAGTTGGAAGAGCTGATCCCGACCACGGAAGAATTCGATATTTATCTGGTTTACCCAGCGATTGATGCCTGTGTGTCGATGTCAACGCTGATCCACACGCTGCTGGACCGCGACCTGTTGCTGGAATCTGTGCTGAAAGTCAGCCAGCAATCAGTGGCAAGTGTGGCGCAGCTTGAAGAAGCGCAAACCGGCGTTGAAGTGACGAACGAGAACCAGAAAGAAATAGAATCTGTGTGTGCCGAGTGGGACATGCAGTGGGCTATCTTCCGTGCACTAAAAGAAGCGGAAGAGCGCGATGTTGAGATGATTCGCGGCATTCGCAATGAACTGCGTGAAGAAGGCGTGAGTAACCTCGGCTTATCACTCTAAGCCAGCATAGTACTGATAAAATAAAAAACGGGCCTGAAGGCCCGTTTTCTTTTGGTGTCGATTACTTGGAGGTTTTCTCTTCATCGTTCAGCGAAGTCGCTTTCCCGTCCTCGGTGTTCTTTTGAGAGGCCTCTTCTTTTTCTGAGGCTTCTGCCAATTCTTCCGCCGCTTTATCCGCTTCTTCTTCGTCATCATCTTTGCTTTCAATCACGCCGTGGGCTTCTTTCCAGTCTTCCCAGCGTTCATGCGCAAGCGCTTGCATGTTTGAAGTCTTGTCCGCCTCATCCATGATTTCTTTGCCCATCAGGTGCTCGAAGATATCTTCCAGCGTGATGATGCCCTGAACGTCGCCGTACTCGTCGACGATCAGCGCCAGTTGAGAGCGCTGTGCCATCAGGCGGTCAAACGCTTTCGGCACGATAGTGGAATCATGAACCACAGGGATTGGGCGCATTAGGCTGCCGAGTTGCTTCTGACCTTTACCGTGCTGGCTGGCGGAGAACAGCTCGAGACGGTGAACAAAGCCCAGAATATTGTCACGTGACTCTGCGTAAACCAGCGGACGGGAGAACGGCGTGTCGTGGTGCTCACGCAGGAAATCCTCAATAGTCATGGTCGCATCAACACGGAACAGAACAGGACGCGGTGTCATCAGCTTGGTAACCGGCACGTCGCGAAGACTCAGCAGGTTGGTCAGCATGGTTGACTCATCGTCTTCCAACTCGCCGCTTTCTTTCGCCAGCATCGCCATGGCAGAAATTTCATCACGCAGCTTTGGCTGCTCTTTACCGCGCGCCAGTCGACGGGTCAGTTGCTCCGAAGCCCAAACGAAAGGGGTCAATGCCCATACCATCCAACGAAGCACGGTGGCTGCGCCCGGTGCCAGTTGACGCCAGTAGGTTGCACCAATGGTTTTTGGCACGATTTCAGACAACACAAGAATCGCTAGCGTAAGTACGCCGGAGAACACGCCTAACCAGGCATCACCGAAGACTTTTGCTGCTTGTGCACCGGATGCTGCTGCACCTACGGTGTGAGCGATGGTGTTCAGGGTCAGAATAGAAGCCAATGGACGGTCGATATCATCTTTCAACGAAGACAGACGTCCGGCAGCCGGGTGACCTTGCTGTCGCATTTGGGCGAGATAACTCGGGGTAATACTCAAAAGCACCGCTTCGAGCACCGAACAGATAAATGAGACACCAATAGAAAGTGCCACAAACATGAATAGCAGGATCATCTTTTTCCAGCGTAAATGTAATAAACAGAACCAATAGTAGCGCCAAAGATCGGGTCTGAGGGCAGTAAATACAAGAGTTGCCGCCAAAATATACCCAATATTTTGTGAGGATGCGCTCAGTTTGTGGTTAAAGACTCTGCATACAGTCACTTGTAGCGCCACAAACCTTTGCCAGCTGGGCTTCTTTTGAATTAGAGTTCACTTGTCTCAAGAAAACCTAAGAAGGGAAGACCTAATGAACAAGACCAACTTGATCGACCTGATTGCTGAAAAAGCAGACCTGTCTAAAGCACAAGCTAAAGCTGCACTGGAAGCAACTCTGGCGGGTATCGAAGGTGCACTGAAAGACGGTGACCAGGTTCAACTGATCGGTTTCGGTACGTTTAAAGTTAACCACCGTGCTGCGCGCACTGGCCGTAACCCACAAACTGGTCAGGAAATCCAAATTGCAGCTGCAAACGTTCCTGCGTTTGTTGCGGGCAAAGCGCTTAAAGACGCAGTTAAGTAAGTTATACTCCGCCAAAGCAATTTTTTGTTTTGGCGGATATTTATGCGCGTTAAAGCGTCTCTCCTCGTTTCATCTCTTATTCTTACTTTGGCGGGCTGTAGCTCGACAGAGAAAATCCAACCTCCTGTTCAAACCGTCACTGCCTCTGTGCAGGGTGATGCCACGAGTATTTTCTGGCTTGATGAACGTCAACGCTTTCCCGAAACCCTCACTGAAACAGTGATGATGGGTGACTATGGTCAGTATTCATCTGAATACCGCTGGCGCAAAGGTGTCGTGCGTGAGATTCAGCGCGAAGGGAATGCTTTGATTGATGGTGAGCTAAAGCATCAGTCGATTCTGATCCGCTATGACTCTGAAGGGCAAGCGGTGTATCAGCAATATCGCCTCGATGGTGCGTTGCTGCCAATACGGAGCACTGAGCTGATAAGGTATTACCAGCAAGCAGAAAAGGCCTTAGAGACCGCTAAGGCGCTCGGAAAGAACAACAAAAGCTTCTTCCAAGGTTACTGGAATGAAGGCGTGTTTGAAGAGTGTGGCTCTGGTGAAGTAAAGACACTGAGGTTCAGTGCAGAGTTTCCAGATTACATTCTGCACAGGCTGAAGAAAGAAGATAATTTCATCGCAGCTGTCGGCAAAGTCGGCCGTAACACGAATACGGCAGAAACCATTATCGTGCTGGATAACGACAGTGCGGATTGTTTCGAAAGACCGGAATTCTAAAGTTTGCTTCTCCCAGAAAGAAAAAACGCGCCGATTGGCGCGTTTTGAGGTTTTAGTACAGCATTTTAGCTTGAGGGATTACTCACCCTGCTCACGTGCAATCGCACGGTAGCCAATGTCATCGCGGTGGAACATACCGTCCCAACTGATTTGTGATGCCAGCTCGTAAGCACGTTTTTGCGCTTCTGAAACGGTGTCACCCATTGCGGTTGCACACAGCACACGACCGCCAGCAGTCACAACATTACCGTCTTTTTTTGCGGTACCGGCATGGAACACTTTCGCTGCATCCAACTCAGTGGTTGGCAAGCCAGAAATGACATCGCCTTTGTTGTATGACGCAGGGTAGCCGCCCGCTGCTAGCACAACACCGATGGATGCGCGTGGGTCCCACTTGGACTCTACGGTATCCAACTTACCTGCTACCGCAGCTTCGCAAAGTTCAACCAGATCAGATTGCAGACGCAACATGATTGGCTGGGTTTCTGGGTCGCCAAAGCGGCAGTTGTATTCAATCACTTTCGGTGTACCGTCAGCCATCACCATCAGGCCTGCATAGAGGAAACCTGTGTATGGGTGGCCTTCTGACGCCATGCCGCGAACGGTCGGGTAAATCACTTCATTCATCACGCGATCGTGAATGTCTGCGGTGACCACAGGTGCAGGGCTGTACGCGCCCATACCGCCAGTGTTCGGGCCCGTGTCGCCATTCCCGACACGCTTGTGATCCTGGCTGGTGGCCATTGGCAGAACGTTTTCACCGTCAACCATAACGATAAAGCTCGCTTCTTCGCCATCAAGGAATTCCTCGATAACCACACGGCTGCCTGCATCGCCAAAAGCATTGCCTGCCAGCATGTCACGAATCGCGTTTTCCGCTTCTTCCAGGGTCATCGCAACGATAACGCCTTTACCTGCTGCCAGACCGTCTGCTTTAACAACAATAGGTGCACCTTTGTCGCGCACGTACGCCAGTGCTGGCTCAATCTCGGTAAAGTTCTGGTATTCCGCTGTCGGGATTTGGTGACGGGCAAGGAAGTCCTTGGTGAAGGCTTTTGAGCCTTCAAGCTGCGCAGCAGCTTCGGTTGGGCCGAAGATAGGCAAGCCCGCTTCACGGAAAGCATCAACCACGCCAATAACAAGTGGAGCTTCCGGGCCGACAATGGTCAGGCCGATATTTTTATCCTGAGCAAAAGCGACCAGCGCAGCGATGTCTTCGACGCCAATGGCGACATTTTCAAGCTTTGGCTCCAGTGCGGTACCTGCGTTGCCCGGCGCGACAAAAACGGTCTCAACTTTTGCAGACTGTGCGACTTTCCACGCCA
This sequence comes from Grimontia sp. AD028, assembly GCF_000973155.1. Classification (NCBI taxonomy): domain Bacteria; kingdom Pseudomonadati; phylum Pseudomonadota; class Gammaproteobacteria; order Vibrionales; family Vibrionaceae; genus Grimontia; species Grimontia sp. AD028. The sequence continues at coordinate 31,041 of NZ_LASY01000027.1, forward strand.
GAGCGTGTTCACGGCCGCCGCTGCCAATAACCAATACGTCCATTTTGAATCCTTCAATCAAAGCAGCCCAGAGTGACTCTGGGCTGTGAAAAATGCTTAGTGGCGGAAGTGGCGCATGCCAGTGAAGACCATTGACATGCCGTGCTCGTCTGCAGCGGCAATCACTTCGTCATCACGCATTGAACCGCCTGGCTGGATAACACAGGTAATGCCAGCTTCTGCAGCAGCATCGATACCATCGCGGAATGGGAAGAATGCATCAGACGCCATCACGCTGCCTGCTACTTCCAGATTCTCGTCAGCGGCTTTGATACCCGCAATTTTCGCCGAGTAAACGCGGCTCATCTGGCCTGCGCCTACGCCGATGGTCATGTTACCTTTCGCGTAAACAATCGCGTTGGATTTCACGTATTTCGCGACTTTCCAGCAGAACAGCGCATCACGCAGTTCTTCGTCAGAAGGCTGACGCTTGGAGACAACTTTCAGGTCATCCAGAGAGACCATACCTTGGTCACGATCCTGAACCAGCAGACCGCCGTTAACGCGTTTCACGTCAAAGCCAGTTGTCTGTGTGCTCCACTCGCCGCAAACCAGCAGGCGAACATTCTTCTTCGCGCTAACCACTTCTACCGCTGCGTCTGACACGCTTGGTGCAATGATGACTTCTACGAATTGACGGTCAACGATGGCTTGTGCGGTTTCCGCATCCAGTTCACGGTTAAACGCGATGATGCCGCCAAACGCGGAAGTTGGGTCAGTCTTGTAAGCACGGTCGTATGCTTCAAGGATGTTTTTGCCGAGTGCCACACCACATGGGTTGGCGTGCTTAACAATCACACACGCTGGCTCGATGAACTCTTTCACACACTCAAGCGCGGCATCGGTATCTGCGATATTGTTGTAAGACAGTGCTTTACCCTGAAGCTGGGTAGCCGTAGAGACAGATGCTTCTTCCGGATTAGCTTCGGTGTAGAACGCCGCAGCCTGATGGCTGTTCTCGCCGTAGCGCATGTCCTGTTTTTTGATGAACTGCTGGTTGAAGGTGCGTGGGAATTTCGACTCCTCGTCGCCCTCTTTGTTGTCGCCATAAGACGGAACCATGGTACCGAAGTAGTTGGCGATCATGCCGTCGTAAGCAGCCGTGTGTTCAAATGCAGAGATAGCCAGATCAAAACGGGTTTGCAGTGTCAGTGAACCGTTGTTGGCATCAAGCTCAGCCAGCACGCGGTCGTAATCTGATGCATTCACCACGATGGTCACGTCTTTGTGGTTTTTCGCCGCAGAGCGAACCATGGTTGGGCCACCGATATCGATGTTTTCAACCGCATCTTCCAGCGTACAGCCTTCTTTGGCGACGGTTTCCGCGAATGGGTACAGGTTGACGACAACCATGTCGATAGGTGAAATGCCGTGCTCGTTCATCACAGCATCATCTGTTTCACGACGGCCAAGGATGCCACCGTGTACTTTCGGGTGCAGGGTTTTCACGCGCCCATCCATCATCTCAGGAAAACCGGTGTAGTCAGACACTTCAGTTACTGCCAGGCCTTGCTCTGCCAGCAGGCGAGCGGTACCGCCAGTCGACAGGATATCGACACCTTTTTCTGCGAGAGCTTTGGCAAATTCTACAATGCCGGTTTTATCAGATACGCTAATCAATGCGCGACGAATAGGACGAGCGTTTTCCATTGCTACCATCTCTTTAAATGTGGGGATAGGATATTTGGCAAAACCGCCGCTGTGAGAGCCGCTTTGCCAAATACCCGCTACGGCGAAGCCTTGATTGAATCGGCGCACATTCTAACCTAATTTATTGACGCAATCGATTGCTTTTGTGGTTTTGTCACAAAAATACGCGAGAAGGGATCTATGAAGATGTTACAAATCGGGCAGTTAGCCAAACGCGCAGGCGTGTCGGGTGATACGCTACGGTTTTACGAAAAAGTCGGCCTGTTGCAGCCAGCATCCCGAAGTGAAAGTGGTTACCGTCTTTATGATGAAGATGCAGTGTCTCGAGTGCACTTTATTATTAAAGGCAAACGCATTGGACTGACGTTGGAAGAGATTCAGGAACTGCTCGAAATCCGTTTAGAGGCTACCCAACACAGCTGTGCAGAGGTGAAGGGAATTACCCAGAAAAAACTTGATGAACTGGACGAGAAAATCGCTGAGCTGACTGAGATCCGCGCTGCGCTAAAAAAGCTCAACGATGCTTGCTGTGGGCATGTGGACGACGATGCCAGCCACTGTTCGATTTTGGAGGCTCTTGGCTCAGATAGCTAACCAAGAGAGGGAAAGAAAGAGGCGCCTCTTTCTTTCCCTGTTTACATAGTTAAGCTAGCGCGGCCAACGCTGAATCATAATCAGGCTCATCCGCCAGCTCATTAACCAGCTCAACATGTTTAACGACACCACCTTCGTTAAGCACGACAACCGCGCGGGCTGATAGCCCTCTAAGTGGCCCCTCTGCAATGGCTAAGCCATAGTCCTCGATGAAAGATGGACTTCTGAACGTTGATGCGTGCTGCACATTTTCCAACCCTTCTAATTCACAAAATCGACTGGCAGCAAAAGGTAAGTCCGCTGAGATACAAACGACCTTGGTATTACCAAGTGAGGCGGCTTTTTCATTGAATTTACGCACGCTGTTTGCGCACGTTGGAGTGTCGATACTTGGGAAGATATTCAGTACCACTTTATTACCACGAAAGGTGTCTAAAGTGAGGTCTGACAAATCGCCCGCTGTCAGTACAAACGAAGGAGCTTCTGAGCCAGCTTGGGGGAGCGAGCCATTCAGCGGTATTGGTTGACCCTGAAATAGGATTTGAGACATTTTGTTCTCCTTTTAGTTAATTTTCCTTTTAGCCAATCATAGCCAGATTTATCACGGTATGACTGAGAAATAAGCAACTTACCTCAGCCACGCGAAAATAGACCCGGTAACCCGGAAAATTTGTTTGGGAACGTGAAAATTGTATGGTAGCGTCGGAGAAACTCGACAGGAGTACGAAAGTAGGGAAACAGATGTTAAAGGTTAACGAATATTTTGATGGTGGCGTAAAGTCCATCAGCTTTGAAAACAAAGGTCCATTGAGCGTGGGCGTGATGGAAGTCGGTGAATACACCTTCGGTACTGCGGCACCTGAGCGTATGCATGTCGTGAAAGGTGAACTGACAGTGAAGCTGCCAGGCCACATTGAGTGGGAAACCTTCGGTTCAGGTGATAACTTCGAAGTCCCGGGTGAATCGTCATTCCAGGTGAAGGTAGAGCAAACGACCGCATACCTTTGTGAATACCTGTAATTCACTGCAAATGATAAGCAAAAAGCGCCTAAACGGCGCTTTTTCTGTTTCTGAGATCTATCAAAGACCGCGAAGGTAAATCTGCTCTAGCTTATCCGCATGACCCTGCATGGAGAAATGTTCCAGCGCTCGCTGATAGGCATTGGCAGCGTTTGATGCACGCAATGACTCGTCATCCAGATAGCGTTTGAGCCCTACAGCGATTGATTCGGCATCCTGTGGTGTGCAGTACACACCGGTATCTTCAAGAATTTCTGGCAGCGCACCTGTGTTGGAGACCACCAAAGCACAGTGCTGTGCCATAGCTTCAATGGCCGTCAGACCAAATGCCTCGTTCCAATACGGCAGGCAGACAATCTGAATTTCCTCCAACAAGGTAGGTACGTTTTTGCGGTAACCAGCCAAGTGAACCCGATCAGCAAAAAGAGAGGCTTTCACCTTTTCCTGCAGTTGGTTTGAAAAGGCTTCGTCTGCGCCCTCATCGGGGTTTAGTCCACCAATCAGCACTAAATGGGCGTTCGGGTAATCGGCAGCGATAAGTTCGAATCCTGCCAGCAAATCGGCCTGGCCTTTACCATCACAAATCCGCCCAACGGAGCCGATAAAAGTGGTGTCATGAGATAGCCCATATTCATCGGCTAACAGGTGAGGGCGATTGTCTTCGTTAAACTGCTTTTGCTCGATGTAGGTGCCAAGCCACAGTCTCTCGATTTTACTTTCTGCTACGGGCAGTGCCTTGATATTACGTTGATAGGTTTCATTACTGATAGACAGTACCTGGTCAACGTGTCGGTAAACCCAGCGGTGATAGATGTCTTTTTTAGGGCGTTTCACACCCATGTGTTCGGTAAACAGGGTGTAGCGACGGGTCAGAATGTTTAGAAGTGCAGAAATCAGGATGTCGCCGGATTTGTGGCAATGCACAATCTGCACATTGTTCGCTTTTAGCCATTTATTGAGGCTGAAGAGTGTTGGGCCGAAAAGCGCAGCTTTCTTCGGTACGGTAAAAACGTCCATGCCGGCATCTTTCATCGCGTTGGCTACACGGGAGTTTTCCGAGGCAAGACCAAAGACGCGGTAACCTTTATCGATAAACTCTTTGCCCATACGCGATGGGTACATCTCCAAGCCGCCCCAGCCCGTTGACAGGCAAATATGTAAAATGCCCGGTTTGTTGTCTGAGGTACTCGTTGAGGCGTTAGCCTGAGCCATGGTGTTCTCCCGAAAAAGTCTATCGTGCGGCTAGATAAAAAGCTGCAAAGTCAGCAGGGAGTATATAACGAAGGGGCATCAGAGGGGCAGTGTGATTCTGCGTTGGGCTAGAAAACATAAAAGCCAGACTTCGCAGCCTGGCTTTTACTGAAAACTGTTAAGTTAGCGGAACTTAGTTCATGCCGTACTTTTTCAGTTTTTTACGCAGAGTACCACGGTTGATACCCATCATGGTTGCTGCGCGGGTTTGGTTACCGCGAGTGTATTGCATGATGGTGTCCAGCAGTGGTTGCTCAACTTCTGCCAGTACCAGCTCGTACAGGTCATTGACTTCCTGGCCATTCAACTGCGCTAGGTAGTTTTTCAGGGAGGCTTTTACTGAGTCACGCAGTGGCTTCTGGGTGATTTGATCTTGTGAAGTCACAGTAGTCACTGTCAATGCTTCTGAAGTCAGGTTTTGTTCGAACATACTCTGTCAGCTCTTCTCGTATTTATGCAACGTTTTCGAAGTAATCTTGCAGCGCATCGATCTGCTCGTGAGCGTCTTCGATTGCGTTGAAAGTCTGGCGAAAATCGCCAATTTGGTCATGTTCTTTCAGGTACCAGCTCACGTGCTTACGCGCGATACGCAGTCCTTTTAGCTCACCATAAAACTGGTGAAGCCCCTGAACATGGCCCAACAAAATTGCTTTTACCTCTTCCATCGGTGGCGCATCGAGTGCTTCACCCGTGGCAAGGTAATGTTGGATTTCGCGGAAAATCCAAGGACGCCCTTGTGCGGGGCGGCCAATCATCAAGGCATCGGCACCTGTGTAATCCAGCACAAATTTGGCTTTCTGAGGCGAATCGATATCCCCGTTGGCGATAACCGGGATAGAGATAGCTTCTTTGACCGCTCTGATGCTGTCGTACTCAGCTTCCCCTTTATACATGCAAGCGCGTGTGCGGCCGTGAAGGGCCAACGCCTGAATGCCACAGTCTTCGGCCATTTTGGCGATCTGGACACAATTCTTGTTGTCCGGATCCCAGCCTGTCCGGGTTTTCAGCGTGACGGGAACGTCAACTGCAGAAACCACTGCTTTCAGGATTTGCTCAATGATATCCGGTCGGGTCAGCAATGCTGATCCAGCCAGTTTCTTATTGACCTTCTTTACCGGGCAACCCATGTTGATGTCGACGATTTGCGCGCCGTTTTCAACACAGAAGCGTGCGGCATCTGCCATCAGTGCTGGCTCAGCGCCAGCGATCTGAACAGAACGGATCCCCTTTTCATCAAGATGAACCATCCGGTTTTTTGATTTGGCTGTGTGCCACATCGCCGGATTGGAAGACATCATTTCACTTACCGCCATGCCAGCCCCATAGCGCAAACAGAGTTCGCGGAAAGGTCTGTCAGTCACGCCTGCCATAGGCGCCACGATAAGTTGGTTTTCCAGTTTGTATGGTCCGATCTGCAAGGGGATACCTTCTATGTCAGCAAGGGCGCGCATTTTACGCATTTTTTCCTGCTCTGAAAAGGCCAATATTTGAGCGTTTTGCCTTGATTTTTCAAAAATCCAGATAATTCAATTTTTTAGTATAAAAATTGTTCAATTATCACTGGGTTAGGCTCTGTGCGCAGTAATGCGGCACCATTCCTCTTTTTCATCAATCGCGTCAACACTGAGTTCATCGCGGTAGCAGTCGGCAACAGACTCAGCCTGACTATCCAATACACCGGACATCGCCAGTACACCTTGTGGGGCGATCAGGCTTTTGATGATTGGAGAAAGCTCACGAAGTGGACCTGCCAGAATGTTGGCAACCACGACTTCTGCTTGCAGGTTTTCTGGCTGATCTTGAGGCAGGTAAAGCTCAAGGCGATCTGCGACACCATTGCGCTCTGCATTGGCTTTAGATGCTTGCAGTGCTTGTGGGTCGATATCGATACCGATGACTTTCTCTGCGCCCAGCAAAAGCGCAGCTAGCGACAAAATGCCTGAGCCGCAACCGAAGTCGATCACTGTCTTGCCAGACAAGTCCAGCCCGTCTAGCCACTCGAGACAGAGTGCTGTCGTTGGATGAGTACCGGTACCGAACGCCAGGCCAGGATCAAGCATGATGTTGACGGCATCTGGCTCTGGTGCATCACACCAGCTTGGGCAAACCCAAAGACGCTGACCAAAACGCATCGGCTTGAAGTTATCCATCCAGGCGCGTTCCCAGTCTTTGTCTTCCAACTGTTCAATTTTGTGCGTGAAGTTTTCACCCAGTAGTGGGCTGGTTTTCAGAATGGCCACCACCGCATTCATGTCGGTTTCTGCGTCATAAAGTGCGACGATGTCGGTTTCGCCCCATAGACGGGTTTCACCCGGCATAGGTTCAAACACCGGGGTGTCTTTGGCATCAAGGAAAGTGACTGACAACGCACCAGCTTCTTCCATCAGCATGTCACCAATGGCTTCAGCGGTTTCTGCGGTTGCGTTCAGTTTGATTTGAATCCAAGGCATGGTTTCTTCACTTCTTCGTTTAACGACGATTTTAAGGCGCGGAGTCTAGCATAAAAAGTAGTCAGACCGCATAGCCTTAGCACTGTCAGGGTTAAGAAAGGAAGAAAAAGGGCAGCGAATGCTGCCCTGAGGAGTTATGCGGTTGCTGGGTGCGTCTTCCTGTATTGCAGGCTGCTAACAAGCAGGAAGGCAAACAGACTAATGGTTAGTGAAGGCACAATGGCGTGTACACCGCTCATGTCCGGTTTAAAGGTCGAAAGCGCGGCATAGCTGCCAAGGCCTGTAATCATGGATGCTAACGCGCCTGAGGCGGTGGCTTTCTTCCAGTAAAGGCCAAGCACCAAAGGCCACAGGAACACCGCCTGCATACCGCCAAAGGCGAGCAGGTTCAGCCAGATGATCATGTCGGGCGGATTGGTGGCCGCGACAAATACCAGCAGCGAGAAGATACCCGTTACCCACAAAGAGAGTGTTGGCAGTTTGCTTTCTGCATCCGGCGCTTTGGCAGCATTGGGATTGATGTAGTTGAGGTACAAGTCCTTCAGTAGCGTTGCGGATGCCTGAATGAGTTGCGAGTCAATGGTCGACATAATCGCCGCCATTGGGCCTGCCAGAAACACACCGGCAACGACAGGGGGTAAAACTGTCATCATCAGGGTCGGCATGATCTGATCCGGATTATCAATCTCCGGAACAATCGCACGCCCCAGCGCTCCAGCCAAATGCATGCCAAGCATCAATAGCGCGACCATCGCTGTACTGATCACCATGCCTTTGTGGAGAGACTTACTGGATTTGTAAGACATACAGCGCACCGCTGCATGGGGAAGGCCAATCACACCGAAACAGACCAACACCCAGAAGCTCAGCATAAACGGCTCTGACAGAAAGTTATTCGGCCCGTAGGGCGTTACAAGTGCTGGGTCGATGGCATGAAGGTCAGTAATCATCTCACCCAGACTGCCGCCGGCGTGAATGATGCCGATCAGCAACGCAATAGTGCCAATGATCATCATGATGCCTTGCACGGTGTCGGTCATGACCACAGCGCGAAATCCGCCGATGGTGGTGTAAACGCCCACCGTAAAGGCAAACAGCATCAGGCCGTGGGTGTATGAAAGCCCGGTGACAGTCTGCAGCAAGCGTGCACCACCAACGAACTGAACCACCATGGTGCCGAAAAAGGCCAGTAATAAAGCCAGAGAGGCGAAAATCACCACAGCGCGGTTTTTGTAGCGTGCATAGAGCATGTCATTCAGGGTGAGCGCATTGTGGCGACGAGACTCAATGGCGAACTTCTTCCCGAGTACACCGAGCGTCAGCCAGGCTGCAGGCAACTGGATCATCGCCAGCAGCACCCATCCGAGTCCCATTTTGTAAGCCGCACCGGGGCCGCCGATAAATGAACTTGCACTGGCATAGGTGGCAGCGAGAGTCATTGCGAGTACAAAACCGCCCATGCTTCGGCTGCCGAGCAGGTATTCATTCAGGAACCCGCCACTGCGATCTCCTTGTTTGCGCGAATAAATGGCCAGCGCAAACACGGCGACCAGATACAACGCCATCGGGATAAGAAGCTGACTATTCATCAGACGCTTCCTCTTCGATGTCGAGTGGCATGTCTTTGTAGAGGTATTTCACCATCAATGCACACAGCAGGGTAAATAAAAGGGGGCCGATAACGCAGGCCAGCAAAAACCAAAGTGGCAAACCGAAATAGAGCGTCGGGGGAGTCTGTTCAATTCCTTCTGGGGCCAGACCATAGGCAAATCCGTACCACCATGCAAAATACGCGAGTGCGAGTGCAATCGCCCATTTGGCTTCCTTATGAGCCTGGCGGTATCGGCTGCTAAGTGTCTTCATTAGAGCCTTCTTACTTAACGCGATAAGAGAGTGTTGATAAGGGGTCTATTGTGACAAAACCACGGAGAATGTGACAGATTTATACGTGCAGGGTTTGGGCGCGAAAAACAAAAAAGGCCGCGTAAACGCGACCTTTTGGCTTTGGCTCAGAATTACTTCTGAATGCCCAGCTTCTTCTCAAGGTAGTGGATGTTTGCACCACCGTGCTGGAAGTTCTCATCTTTCATGATTTCCAGCTGAAGAGGAATGTTGGTTTTGATGCCATCAATGATGGTTTCCTGCAGGGCGTTACGCATACGCGCAATCGCTACATCACGGTTTTCACCGAAGCAGATCAGTTTACCAATCATAGAATCGTAGTGTGGTGGCACTGAATAGCCGGAATACACATGAGATTCCCAACGCACACCCATGCCGCCTGGCGCATGGAAGCGATCGATTTTACCTGGGCTTGGCAGGAAGCGCTCTGGGTCTTCCGCATTGATACGACACTCAATCGCGTGACCGCGGATTTGGATGTCATCTTGCGTGAATGACAGAGGCTGGCCAGCGGCAATGCGGAGCTGCTCTTTGATCAGGTCAACGCCAGTGACCATTTCGGTCACAGGGTGTTCAACCTGGATACGGGTGTTCATCTCAATGAAGTAGAACTCACCGTTTTCGTAAAGGAACTCAAACGTACCTGCACCGCGGTAGCCGATTTCCAGACATGCGCGGCAACAACGTTCACCGATGTACTTACGCATTTCTGCAGTGATACCCGGCGCTGGCGCTTCTTCAACAACCTTCTGGTGACGGCGCTGCATCGAACAGTCACGCTCACCCAAGTGAATCGCACCGCCCTGACCATCAGCCAGAACCTGCACTTCAACGTGGCGTGGGTTTTCCAGGAATTTCTCCATGTAAACCATGTCATTGTTGAAGGCAGCTTTTGCTTCTGCGCGGGTCATGGCGATAGCGTCAGTCAGTTCAGCTTCAGAGCGAACCACACGCATACCGCGACCACCACCACCACCGGATGCTTTGATGATCACAGGGTAGCCGATGCGTTTTGCGAAAGCCTTGTTCTTAGACTCGTCGTCGTCAAGTGGACCATCAGAACCTGGTACACAAGGTACGCCCGCTTTTTTCATCGCGTTGATGGCAGACACTTTGTCACCCATCAGGCGGATAGTTTCAGCGCGAGGACCGACGAAAATGAAGCCTGATTGCTCTACCTGCTCTGCAAAATCTGCATTCTCTGACAGGAAGCCGTAACCTGGGTGGATAGCCACCGCACCAGTCACTTCTGCAGCACTGATGATACGTGGGATGTTCAGGTAGCTTTCAACGCTTGATGCAGGACCGATACAGATAGATTCGTCTGCCAGCAATACGTGCTTCAGATCGCGATCGGCAGTGGAGTGAACGGCAACCGTTTTGATGCCGAGCTCTTTACACGCACGAAGGATGCGAAGCGCAATTTCACCGCGGTTAGCGATGACAATTTTATCTAACATAGCTGTCCTCGATTACTCGATGATGACCAGAGCTTGGTCAAACTCTACTGCTTGGCCGTCTTCACACAGGATAGCTTTCACTACACCCGCTTTGTCTGCTTGGATTTGGTTCATCATTTTCATCGCTTCAACGATGCAAAGGGTATCGCCAACGTTGACTGATTGACCCACTTCAACGAAAGACTTCGCTTCTGGGCTTGGAGAGCGGTAGAAAGTACCCACCATTGGAGACAGAACCTGGTGACCCGCAACTTCTGCTTCAACTGCTGGTGCTTCTGCTGCTGCCGGAGCCGCCGCAGGCGCTGCTGGTGCCGCTACTGGAGCAGGAGCGGCTGCTGGTGCTGCGTAAACCTGAGTGGCAACTGGCGCAGTTGCGCGGCTGATGCGTACTGACTCTTCACCTTCAGAGATTTCCAGCTCAGCGATGCCAGATTCTTCAACAAGCTCAATCAGTTTTTTGATTTTACGAATATCCATGATGTCTATCTCTTTGAAGTTATTGTTCAGTTGTTCTCTGCTTGCAGACGCTTGGCGACTGCACGCAGAGCAAATTCATAACCGTCAGCGCCCAGTCCTACAATCACACCTTCCGCTTTATCAGAGAAGTAAGAGTGATGGCGGAATGGCTCACGGGCGTGAACGTTTGAAAGGTGCACCTCAATAAAGGGAATGCCGACAGCGAGAATGGCATCTCGCAACGCCACGCTGGTGTGCGTGAACGCAGCTGGGTTGATAATGATGAAATCAACCTTTCCCATGGCCTGATGGAGGGTATCAATCAGGACGTGCTCCGCATTGGACTGCACGTGTTCAAGTTGGATATTGAAGGATGCTGCTAGTGTCGTCAGATCGGCGACGATCTGATCTAACGATTGCTGTCCGTAATGGCCTGGTTCGCGAACCCCAAGCATGTTCAGGTTCGGACCATTAATAAGTAAAACTTTGCGATTTGTCGTCATATTGATCGCTTTGTTCCTGTTCTTGTTGCGAAAAGGCGTTAACTTCTGCTTTTCAGCACCCAAGGGTGCGAGAACCTGAAAAATGGCACTCCAGCCATCTGCTGATTCGCAATTATAGAGAATTCACCGCAAATGGCAGCAAAATACTGGTCTTATCAGACAAAATCTGACAATCCAGCGTAAAGATTACGCAGATATGACAGACATTTCGTGGCAGTAGTTCACGAAATGACCAGTTAGGAGGGTGAATCTGTTAGGCAGATCTCATCCGGCGTTTTAAACGCACTGTTTTTCGCCACTCATCTTACCGACCTCTTTGGTGCTCTTTTTGTCTGATTCTTGAGACATTAAATCGAAACATCTTAAGGATGAAATAGTTAGTCAAGGTGAGCAGTTAGGCTCAATTTTCATGCCATATAATCCACTATTTTTTTATTTCTGGCTCAATGTAGCGGGGTTTTAGGTTTTTAAATGGGATGTCGTTCTGTTTACGGAAGCGATACCGCACTATCTAAAAACTAATCAATTAAGTGCTCAAAAAATGATTCACCTGTACGATAATTAAGGCATTGAGGTGCTGCAACACCTCGTTTTAGCAAGCGTCATTGGGTGCGAGCCCCAAGATTATTGGGAGGGGAATATGATTCAGAAGCGCTATGACTCATTGAGTCGATTGTTACATTGGAGTATGGCGGCCATCATCATTTATACGACGGTGGCGGGTTATGTCATGCATTTGGTGGTGGGGACAAAGGCGTTTGATGTGCTATCCGTGCTGAACATGTCATTTGCAACGATAGGTACTGTCTTGTTCATCATGCGATGGGTTTGGAGTTATTTTCGCCCAAAGGTTGAGTCGGTTAACTCAACGACTACGTTTGAAAAAAACATCGCCAAGTTCATCCACAGTGTTATCTACCTTTTAATGTTCTTAGTGTTTGTTTCCGGTTATTTGATGCTCAAAGAGCCTTACTGGTTCTTCTGGCTGGTTAAGATACCTAATCCGGTCACTGATATGGTCATTAATGATTTCTTCTTCTTTGTTCATCGAGCGAGTTGTGCGGTGTTGGGGATTGTCGTGGTCATGCACATCGGTGCCGCCTTGTATCACCAGTTCTGGCTTCGCGATAACCTGTTAGCGCGATTGATGCCGCCCAAGCCTGTGGTCATGCATTTCAGCCAAAAAAAGGGCCGCGTATAGCGGCCCTTCGGGATCAAACCTTGGTGGTTATACCACGCTGGATTTCTCTGCGATCAGTTTGTCGACCACGCTTGGGTCCGCCAGGGTAGAAGTGTCACCCAAGCTACCAGTATCGCCGGTTGCAATCTTACGCAGGATACGACGCATGATTTTGCCTGAGCGGGTTTTCGGTAGTGCGTCTGTCCAGTGGATGAAATCTGGTGTTGCGATAGGACCGATTTCCTTACGTACCCAGTTTTTCACTTCTTTGGTCAGCTCTGCACTTGGCACTTCACCTGAATTCAGCGTGATGTAGGCATAGATAGCCTGGCCTTTGATATCGTGTGGAACACCAACAATTGCCGCTTCTGCAATCTTGTCGAATGCCACCAGTGCGGATTCGATTTCTGCGGTACCCATGCGGTGACCGGAAACGTTCAGTACGTCATCTACACGGCCTGTGATCCAGTAGTAACCGTCCTCATCACGACGTGCACCGTCACCGGTGAAGTACATGCCTTTGAAGGTGGAGAAGTAAGTCTGCTCGAAACGCTCGTGGTCACCATTAACGGTACGCATCTGGCCCGGCCAAGAATCCAGCATGACCAGGTTGCCTTCGGTCGCGCCTTCGATGATGTTACCCATGTTATCAACCAGTGCTGGTTGAACACCGAAGAATGGACGAGTTGCCGAACCTGGCTTCAGTGCCGTTGCACCTGGCAGTGGAGTGATCAGGATGCCGCCGGTTTCGGTTTGCCACCAGGTATCCACGATAGGACACTTGCTGTCACCGATTGTCTTGTAGTACCACTCCCACGCTTCTGGGTTGATTGGCTCACCCACAGAACCCATGATGCGCAGTGAGTCACGCTTGGTGCCTTCAACCGCTTCGTTACCTTTCGCCATCAGGGCGCGGATTGCGGTTGGTGCGGTGTACAGAATGTTCACCTGGTGCTTATCAACCACTTCGCTCATACGGGCAGTTGATGGGTAGTTAGGCACGCCTTCGAACAGAATGGTTTTCGCACCGTTTGCCAGCGGTCCGTAGATCAGGTAGCTGTGACCGGTGATCCAACCTACATCAGCAGTACACCAGAAGACTTCGCCTTCCTGATAGTCGAACACGTATTTGAAGGTCATGGTCGCGTAAACCAGGTAACCACCGGTGGTGTGAAGAACACCTTTTGGTGTGCCGGTAGAGCCTGACGTGTACAGAATGAACAGCGGGTCTTCTGCGTTCATCTCTTCTGGTTCACAGTTCGCAGACACCACGGCTGTTGCTTCGTGCCACCATACATCGCGGTCTGAGTTCCACTCGATGGTGTTACCAGTGCGTTGGTAAACAACGACTTTTTCAACTGACGTGACTGATGGGTTTGCAAGCGCTGCATCCACGTTTTGTTTTAATGGTACCGCACGGCCGCCGCGCACGCCTTCATCGGCAGTGACAACCACTTTTGCGTTGGAGTCGACGATACGGCCAGCCAGTGCTTCTGGAGAGAAGCCACCGAATACGATGGTGTGAACGGCACCGATGCGGGTACATGCCAACATCGCAATCGCCGCTTCCATTACCATAGGCATGTAAAGACACACAACATCGCCTTTGCGCACGCCTTGGCCTTTTAGTGCATTGGCGAACTTACACACTTCAGTGTGCAGCTCTTTGTAAGTCAGGGATTTGTCGTCGTTCGGGTCATCGCCTTCCCAGATCAGGGCAACCTGGTCGCCTTTTGTCTCAAGGTGGCGGTCAATACAGTTGGCAGAAACGTTTAATGTGCCGTCCTCGAACCATCTGATGTCGACGTGTCCGGTATCAAAAGAGGTGTTCTTCACCTTAGTGAAAGGTTTGATCCAATCTACGATCAGGCCATGCTCACGCCAGAATCCTTCTGGGTTAACAACAGACTGCTGATACATCTCGCGGTAGGTGTCGTTGTTTGCGTGCGCTTTGGCTTCGATTTCCGGCATTACCGGATGCAGGTGAACCTCACTCATTATCTTTCTCCTTGTGTTCCTGCGTGATGCTGTCTGGCATCGTCAAATATTCGACCACGACAAATTAGAATATAGGGTACGGTCTAACGGTCTTGTTCCATTAAGGTCGGATAGTTAGGGATTCTCGACAATTAGACTTTAGGATGAAGAGGCCGTTTTCTCTGGGTTTTGTGACCTTTCAACAGTCACAGTGAGGCGTCGCTCTCATTTACATGCAGCGGGTTGCGGGGAAATTATCAATAAGTGGGCATTGGTACATCACCGTACTTTAGTCGAACATAGATCAGCGCCGCACTAATGGCATCATCGAGGGCGTCATGCCGCCCGGAAAGGGGCAGGTCGAGGTGGTGTCCTATCGCCTCCATACTCAGGTCGTAATAGGCATTCGGCAAAATGTGTTCCAGCTTGCGACGGTATATGTCACTCACTTCTATCGTGCGGTTGGGCAGTTTGAAGCCAAGATGCTTTTTGGCATAGCGGTCAAGTATCGCTTTGTCGTACTGGATGTAGTAACCCACAATAGGCCGATTACCAATAAACTCGATCAGCTTGAGCATGGCTTCTTTTTCTGAGACGCCATCACTCAGATCCTGATGTCGGATGCCGTGAATTTTTACCGATTGGGCGCTCAGCGAGTTGGGCGCGCGGAGGGAAATGGTGAAAGGCTCGCTGGTGACAATTTTATTGCCGCGGATTTTGGTGGCGGCGATGGTGACCAGCTCGGCTTTGTGCGGGTCCAGGCTGGTGGTTTCGCAATCCAATGAAACCAACTCTTCATCACTGGGTGAAGAAAACAGGGGGGCATACTCGCTGTCGCGCCACTTATACCTGAGCCAGAGCCTTTCCACCAGGTTCATGCTAGTCCCTTACCTGATAGTGCGAAGCCAGCCGTTCTTTGAACTTTTTGACAACGCCGAGGCAATCTCGCAGCAAATCCCTTTCTGTCCGAGAAAGCTGGGTGACGTCTAACTGGTTGCCCGTGCTGGCATCGCTGTCGAGCTGTTGTTTCAGGCGCACTTTCACGAAAAGCTTTAACGCTTCGGAGAGGTTGTTGGCGGTTTCCTGATCCAGTGCCTTGCATTCGACCAGTGCATCCAGTCTCTCAAAGGTATTGGTTTCGGTGAGCCCTTTTTCCAGTGCCAAGGTGCGAACGCCATGCACCAGCGGGAAGATGCCGCCTTTTTTGACATCCAACCCTTCTTTATCCGCCTTTAGGCTACCGAAAAGCGTCAGAGGAACACGGAACGCAAGGCAGGGGCGGACGAAGGTATTGAGCGTCAGCATATTGTTTTTGAGTGTGGCATGAAGCTTTTCCATCACAGGCTCCAGCAACGTTTTATTGCCAGCCACAGCATGACTGTCAGCAATGATGGCTAGGTCCATCAAGGTGCGTTCGTCAGAAATTTTGCTCAGGGCGACCATTTCTTTCATCCACTCAGATTGGGTTTTCACCCAGCGCGGATTGTTAACCATGACATTGCCGGGGCAGGGCGGGTAGCCGAGACGACTCAGCACTTCACTGAATCTTTCCATGTAATGTTGAACGTCGGGCCAATCGGCATCGTCAGCGAGAATAAGTCCGTTGTCCTGATCGGTTTTCAGCACCTGCTCACCGCGCCCTTCCGAGCCCATCACAAACAGGCAGCATTGATTGTGGAAGCTTTCTGGAATGGTGAGACGGAAGGCTTTTTCGATGATCTGTTCGTTGACGGCGGAAATCAGTTCCATGACAAATTGGGTGTGGATACCGTTATTCGTGAGATTGGCGACGAGCTGATGTTGGTTATTGGCTGCGAGCGCGAGTTCCTCAATCGAGTGCGCGCGGTTGATTTGGAGTGTGAGTACGTGAGAGTGCGTGGAAAAGAGACTCAGTACCTGAGTCATATCCAGCATGCCGACCGTCTCGCCATCTTCGGTGACGCGCACCCGTTTTACCCGGTCGCGGGTCATCAGGATCATCACGTTGAAAAGATACTCGCCCATCTCGACACTGATGACTGGAGAAGTGGCGACTTCACCCACGGGAGACTCTAAGGTGCAGCCATCCTCAACCAATGCGTGCAGCAAGTTGGTTCGGGTGATGATGCCAATATCGTGCGGCTTGCCTTCGAGGGCGACCAGTGCGCAGTCCTGACGCTCGCGGCGAAGGTTTAACGTGGCATCCTGAATCGAGGTGCCGTGGGGCATGGTCATGATGGGCTGGATGTTGGTTTCATCCACTTGAGTCAGGATGAATTCGGCAAGGTTCTGCTGTTGTTGCGCCTTTTCCAGCATGCGTTTTCGTTTACTGAAACTGGTATTGAAGTAGTCAGCAAACGACTGGTTTTGGTCATAGAGTTCGAGAAACACGGCTTTGGGCAGTACATAGCAAAGCGTGTCTTCCACCACGCGGTATCTGTGGTGTGCATGGCCTTTCAGTAGTGCACGGGCATCAAACAGATCGTCTTTAATATACTGCGCCTGCACTTCCTTGGTATCAGGGTTAACCTCCTGAACGCGTCCTTTGATGACGATATAAAGGGCATTATTGCCTTCCCCTTTTTCTATCAGTACATCACCACGGCGGTAATAGGCGATATCCAATGAGGACAGCAGATGCTTTGCTTGCTTGGCATCAAGGCGGTCAAATGGGGGAGAGGAAGTGTCGAACGGTTCAGGCATGGCGGCAAATTCCGTGTTATTAACCACGCGCGCAGCGCGTCTTTGCAACTCTCAGTGTGTCGTACGACCCGTTGCCTTGCCAGCCGACTTTAGTCTATTAATCCATGCTAAGTTGAGACTGTAAGTTTGGATGAATCGCTGTCAAAATAGCCATCCTCGTTGCGGCAGAAAGGATGCGCCAGAATGAGTTACCCCCGTCCCACCCCCTACCATTGGCTATCTATTTATTACGGCGCCTATTTCTTTGCGTTCGGGGTTTATCTGCCTTTTTGGTCAGTATGGCTGGCGTGGCTTGGCCTCTCTGCAGATGACATCGGTATCGTGTTGGGCGCAGGCGTTATGGCGCGCTTTGTGGTGAACCTGACCCTCACGCCTCGTTTTCACTTACCTGAGCATTTGCTTCCCGCTATTCGGTGGCTGTCATTTTTAGCCACAGTGATTGGTTTTCTGCATTTGATGGCAACGCCGGATTTACTCTGGCTAACCGCGCTTTCTATTGCGATTAACAGCGTGATAGGGCCGTCTATTCCCGTTTCAGATGCATTAGCCAATCATTACAACCGCCGGAAGCTGATTGATTACGGGCGGGCGAGGCTCTGGGGCTCGCTGGCGTTTGTGGTGGGTTCCATGATGGCAGGAACCTTGGTGGAGCGCTTTGGGCCGCCAATCATTGTACCTCTCGCTGCTGGGGCGTTACTGTTGACCTGGTGTTGGAGCCTGTCTTCGCCTCAGCAACTACCCGCGAAGGAAGAAACCCAAGCGATGGTTAGAACGCCATTGCTTCAGGTACTTCGCGTGAAATCCGTGTTGGTGTTTCTTGCCATCGTCTCCTTCATTCAAGGCAGCCACGCCGCTTATTATGCATTCAGCGCGATTCATTGGACCCAGGCAGGCGTTTCCGACGTGATGGTGGGCTACCTGTGGAGCTTTGGCGTAGTGGTGGAAGTGATGATGTTTGCACTGGCCGCAAAGTTATTCGGAAGTTGGCAGGTGCAATCACTGTTTCGACTGGCAGCGCTGGCGGTGATTCTGCGTTGGTGTTTGACTGGGTGGAGCACCGATCTCGGTGTGCTGTTTACGGCACAGTCACTTCATGGCCTGACGTTTGGCGTCGCCCATATCGCCGCGATGCGCTATATCCAGCAACAGGCAAGCGACAAGATCATGGCGTTGCAGGCATTGTATAGCGCAATCCCCATGGGGGTGGTCATGGCACTGCTGACGGTCGTGAGCGGTGAACTCTACGAACAGTTAGGCGGGGACAGCTTCTATGTCATGGCGCTTCTTGGCTTGCCTGTTCTCCTGCTGACATTGAAAGCCGACACCGCGGAAGAAGCAGTAAGGTCCTGAATTTGCGGTACGCATTTAGAGCTCGCTCACGGAGATAAAGTGGCGCGTTGTTGTACAACTGAGAGCATGGTAAACAGACTCTAGTTAAAAGTTTGTCATGGAAGGGATTATGTCGGCGGGATGGATAGTGGTGCCGGTGGCACTGGCATACCTAGGCGTTTTGTTTCTTATCGCCTGGTATGGAGATAGTCGACCGCGCTGGCTACGTGGCTGGCGTCCGTGGATATACAGCCTTTCTATCGCCGTTTATTGTACCTCCTGGACCTTCTTTGGCACCGTGGGGCAGGCGTCGAGTCAGCCTTGGTCATTCCTGCCTATTTACCTTGCGCCGATCCTTGTTTTTACCATTGGCTGGCGGTTTCTCGCCCGGATCATCCTGATCGCCAAGCGCGAGCACATCACCTCGATTGCCGACTTTATTGCCGCCAGGTATGGGAAATCCCAAGGCCTAGCGGTGATGGTCACTGTGATAGCGGTGGTCGGTATTCTGCCATACATCGCGCTGCAGCTTCGCGGGATCACCATGGGACTGGATGTGATTGCGCCTGACATTGGCGAGAGTGCAGGGCTTAACGAAGGACAAATTGCCTGGCTGGTCTGCATGTCACTGGCGATGTTTACCGTGTTGTTTGGTACCCGCCATATCGACTCTACCGAGCACCACCGCGGCATGATGATGGCGGTGGCCTTTGAGTCTATCGTCAAGTTGGTGGCGTTTTTGGTTGTGGGCTTCTTTGCTGTGGGCTTGTTACTCGATGCTCCAGGGCCATTGCCGACATTGAAAGAAGCCAATGTCGTCGGAGCACCAGATTGGGGCGCATTGCTGGTTCATACTCTGCTGACCATGGCGGCGATTATCTGCTTGCCGCGCCAGTTCCACACCATGGTAGTAGAAAACGCCCGTGCGCAGGATTTGCACACCGCACGCTGGGTGTTTCCGCTTTACCTTGTGTTGATGGGCATGTTCGTTTTGCCATTGGCGTATGCAGGTCAGGCCTTCCTGCCTAATATGTCTGCTGAAACCCATGTTATTCAACTGCCGCTTTCCACCGGCAATGAGGGCATTGCACTGTTGGCATTCTTGGGTGGTGCATCGGCGGCAAGCGGCATGGTCATTGTGTCGACCATTGCCCTTGCGATCATGGTGTCGAACGATCTGGTACTGCCACAACTGCTTCGCCGCATGCGGGTGTCGAATCGCAACTTTACCCAATTCTCCGGTTTGTTGCTGAACGTGCGCCGCGCGCTGATTTTCCTCTTGCTTATCGGGGCTTGGGGCTTCTATCAACTGATCCTCGAAGTGCCGTCACTCTCGGCGATTGGTTTTCTCTCCTTTGCTGCAATTGCCCAGTTCGCGCCGCCACTGGTCGCGGGAATTTACTGGCGTCAGGCCAATAAGAAAGGCGTATATGCCGGGCTCTTCGCCGGTTTCATTGTCTGGCTGATGACCCTGATGATGCAGACGGGCATGTTGGCCGGCAACGAAGATACCAACCTGGTGCTCTGGATTCTGGCACCGCCGGATATCCCGTTCTTCCAGTCATTAAGCCCGGTGAACTGGGGCATGATCCTGAGTGTGATGGTCAATACCTTCTGCTTTGTGCTGGTGTCGATGGCGACGAGACCTTCGCTCAGTGAGCGTCTGCAAGCAGCGAGTTTTGTTGGTACGCCGCTCCCAGAAGGGGATGATTCAAGCCTGTATCAAAGCCGTGTGACAGTGGCAGAGCTTGAAATGTTAGCCGCTCGCTTTGTTGGCCGTACCCGTATGCGCCAGACGTTTCGCACCTTCGGCGAGCAACGAGGTGAAGTCTTGTTGCCACAACAGCAGGCGAGTGCAGCGCTGATTCGTCATACCGAACGTGTATTGGCTGGTGTATTCGGTGCATCTTCCGCCAAGCTGGTACTGACTTCTGCGCTGCAGGGCAGAAACATGCAGCTGGAGGAAATCGCCACCATTGTGGATGAAGCTTCCGAGCTTTTCGACTTCAGCCGTGGCTTGCTTCAAGGTGCAATCGAACACATCAGTCAGGGTATTTCCGTTGTCGATAAACAGCTGCGGCTGGTGGCATGGAACCAGCGTTATGTGGAGCTTTTCAATTTCCCGCCGGATTTGATTCAGGTCGGCAGACCGATTGCGGATGTGGTCCGCTACAACGCCGAGCGCGGTTTGTGTGGCCCTGGTGATATTGAAGAACACGTAAAAAAACGCGTGGGCTATTTGCGTCAAGGTTCGCCGCATACTTCTTCCCGTGTTCACCCTGATGGCCGGGTGATTGAGGTGCAGGGTAATCCGATGCCGGGCGGTGGATTTGTCATGAGCTTTACTGACATCACCGCCTTCCGGGACGCAGAAGAAGCGCTGAAGCAATCCAATGAAACGCTGGAGGCGCGGGTCATAGAGCGGACCAAAGAGCTTGAAACCTTGAACCGTCGCCTTATCAGTGCCACCGCCAAAGCCGAGCAGGCATCGCAATCGAAAAGCCGGCTATTGGCGGCAGTAAGTCATGACTTGATGCAGCCGATGAACGCCGCGCGTCTTTTTGCGTCCTCTCTGAACGAAATGGCGGAAGAAAAAGAAACCCAAAAAATGGCGGGTCACATCGAGAGTGCGTTGGGAGCGGCAGAAGATCTTATTGGTGATTTGCTGGATATTTCCCGCATTGAATCGGGCAAGATGAAGGCCAAAATCACCAACTTCGAGCTCGATGAAGTCTTCTCAACGCTGGCCGCAGAATTTGGCGTTATCGCTAACGAGCAGGGCATCGATTTCCGTGTTCAGCCAACGGGCCTTCGCATTCGCTCTGACAGACGATTACTACGCCGCGTATTGCAGAACTTTCTCACCAATGCCTTTCGCTATAACCCGAATGGCCGTGTGCTGTTGGGCGTGCGTCGTCATGGTTCGCAGTGCCGCATAGAGGTGTGGGATAACGGTCCGGGTATTCCACAAGAAATGCAGCAGGACATCTTCAATGAATTTACCCGCATTGACCGTAAAGGTGCTGAGCTTGGTTTAGGCCTCGGTCTGGCGATTGCCCGCGGGATCAGCCGCATTCTGAACCAGCCTCTCAACCTACGTTCCTGGCCGGGAGAAGGCACAGTTTTTTCCATTACAGCCCGCATCGAATCTGCGCCTCAGGTTTGTGACACTGGCGTTGAGCGTGAAGAAAAGGACAAAAATAGTGAGCCACTCGCTGGGGTTCGCGTGCTCTGTGTAGATAATGAAAGGGACATCCTGGCGGGTATGGAAAGTCTGCTGACACGGTGGGGGTGTCAGGTTGATGTGGCAGAAGATCTCGATGGCGTTGTTGCGTTGATTGAACAAGGCCAGAGGCCGGATGCCATTCTCAGTGACTATCACTTGGCGCCGGAACTGACGGGGCTCGACGTTTTGCAACGTTGTCGTGAAATGCTGGGAGATGACTTTGTCGGTGCAGTGATCACCGCCGACAGAACACAAGAAACACGAAATCTGGTGCGGGAGCTAGGCTTTGGTTATATCGCCAAGCCAGTAAAACCGCTGAAACTAAGAGCGCTGCTTCAACAAGGGGTAAGCTGATATGGAAGCGTTTACGATTCCCCGATTAGACACCGATGTGGGCTTGGTACGGGTCGAAGGGACCTGGGATCCAGTGACCGGAGAAATCCAACTGGTTGAAATTGATCAGATGGGCACAGACGGTTGGGTGGATGTAACTTTTTGGCTGTCAGAGCAAGAACACGAAGCGAGAGTGGCGGAAATTCTAACCGCCACCAAACTCTACCTCGTCACTCAATAAAATGACTGCTGGAAAGCTAGGAGCGGCTTATTGCTGCTCCTCGTTCAACAGTGTTTTGTACTCGACGAAAACCGCCGTCGTTTCACCGTAATACAGCGTGCCGTCTGATTTCACGACCAGATGGATTTCACTGTCTTCTGAGTTCGGTGCTGGCAGATCAACCCACCATTCTTTCGTGTTTGCTCCGTTAACATCCATATCGACCGGATTTGAACGGTCGCCTTCTTTCTGGATAAGACTGATTTTTGCTCCTTCCAATGGGTATTCTGACGTCAGCTTTAACACCACTTCACTGTCAGACAGACTTTCTGAACGCAGCTTGAGTTTGAAGTCGCCATTTTCCAGCGAGCAAATACCACTGGTGTATCGACAGTTTGAGTCAGCGGCGAGTTTGTAGGTTTCCCCTTCTTTTGCTGCGTGGGGTTTCTCACTGACTGCTAAGTCCACGCCAAAATAGGCTATCAAGGCAAGAATTGGGGCCACGAGCATGGCGGCAATTACGTGTTTGTTTTTTAACATGATAAAGAGTTCGCTTTCGTCCTTGGGCTAAGGGGTAACATACCATAGTGCGGTAGTCCCTCGAGGATAAAAAAAGCCCCTGAGCGGGGCTTTTTAGCGTTAACGTGACGCTCTCATCTAAGTGCTCAGCGTTATTGATTAGTGGTCTTGCGCTTCACCCGCACCGCCAGGGATACGAACGTGCTCAACCAGATCTTTAACGTGTTGTGGGGTTTCTGCAGTAACGCGCGATACCGCGATAGCAACCGTGAAGTTCACAAGTGCACCGATTGCACCAAATGCATTTGGCTCAATGCCCAGGAACCAGTTGCTGCCCCAGCTTTCCAGGTATTTCCAGTCCGCGATGAACAGGATGCCTTTGTGCTGGAATACGTAGAACAGTGTCACACTGATACCTGCGATCATACCGGCAATCGCACCTTCCTTGTTGATGGACTTCGAGAAGATACCCATCATCAGTGCAGGGAAGATTGACGAGGCGGCCAAGCCAAAGGCGAGGGCGACCGTACCGGCTGCGAAGCCCGGTGGATGGAGACCCAGATAACCCGCGAAGGCAATCGCCACCGCCATCGCAATCCGACTCGCCATGAGCTCATTTTTCTCTGAAATATCAGGCCTGAAGACCCCTTTCAACAAGTCATGTGATACCGCCGACGAGATAGCCAGAAGCAGACCTGCTGCCGTTGACAGTGCCGCTGCCAGACCACCCGCTGCAACCAGCGCGATAACCCAGTTAGGCAGTTTCGCGATTTCAGGGTTCGCCAGAACCATGATGTCACGGTCAACTTTCAGCTCGTTCGTAGACTTATCAGAGGTGTAGTTGATCTTGCCGTCGTTGTTCTTGTCATCAAAGCCAAGCAGACCCGTTTTTTCCCAGTTCTTGAACCAGTCAGGACGCTCGTCATAAGCAAGGTGCTGGCCTGGTGCAGGGTTAACGGTGTCCATCAAGTTCAGACGCGCCATTGCTGCAACTGCTGGTGCAGTGGTGTACAGAATCGCGATGAAGAACAGTGCCCAACCTGCAGAGATACGCGCATCACGTACTTTTGGTACTGTGAAGAAACGAATGATGACGTGTGGTAGACCTGCAGTACCGATCATCAGTGACATGGTGTAAACGAACATGTTAAGGGTGTCACCGCGGACTGATGTGGTGTATTCACTAAACCCAAGTTCAGAGACCACCTGATCGAGCCGGTCGAGCAAATAGGTATCCGTGCCGGACATGGTACTACCCAAACCAATTTGTGGCAGAGGGTGGCCAGTCAGTTGCAGCGAGATAAAGATCGCTGGAATGGTGTAAGCCAGAATGAGTACACAGTACTGAGCAATCTGGGTGTAAGTGATACCTTTCATGCCGCCAAGTACTGCGTACATGAATACGATCGCCATACCGATGTAAAGGCCCGTTGCGTAGTCAACTTCCAGGAAGCGGCCAAATGCCACGCCCACACCTTTCATCTGACCGATAACGTAAGTCACCGATGCGATGATCAGACAGATAACTGCTACCACACGTGCTGTGTTCGAATAGAAACGCTCACCGATAAACTCTGGAACAGTGAACTTACCGAACTTACGCAGGTAAGGCGCAAGCAGCAGTGCCAGAAGTACGTAGCCGCCTGTCCAGCCCATCAGGAATACAGAACCGCCGTATCCCATAAAACCAATCAGACCTGCCATTGAAATAAACGAAGCTGCAGACATCCAGTCCGCTGCCGTTGCCATGCCGTTTGCAACAGGGTTTACACCACCGCCTGCAACATAGAACTCTTTCGTTGAACCTGCGCGGGCCCAGATTGCGATCCCGATGTAGAGAACGAACGTGAAACCTACGACAAGGTAAGTAACGGTTTTCAAATCCATGACTACTGCTCCTTACTCGTCATCATCTACGCCAAACTCTTTATCGAGTTTGCGCATCTGAAAGGCGTAAATAAAAATGATGGCCAAGAAGGTATAAATTGACCCCTGTTGTGCGAACCAGAAGCCCAGCTTGTAGCCGCCGATACGAATTTCATTGAGTTGATCAACAAACAGGATGCCGCATCCAAACGACACCACGAACCAAACGGCAAGCAAATAAATCATCAGCCTGACGTTCTTTTGCCAATAGGCTTTGGCGTTATCTTGTTTCTGTTCCTCAGACATCACCATCTCCTTAAGTGACGAGTTAACGGATTGTTACGATTCGACAATAGCAGCCAAGGTACAAGGAGACACTGCAACTTTAGTCGACTGAGGAATGAAGCTAACCCCCTGCTATTAGGGGGTTTCTGTGATTTGAGGCAAGAAAGCGTCGTGTTAATGAAATGTTAAGCTAGACCAAGGTCTAATAGGCTTTAGGCTAAGGTGTAAAAGTCGAGTATGCCTTGTAGCAAATTACTTGTTGCAACGGCTGCAAGGATGAGACCCATAACGCGGCTTATGATCGAAGCGCCCACGCGGCCGATGATTCGATGGATAAATCCAGCGCTGAAAAGCAGTAATAAAGTGACGATTAATACCAGTAGCATAATGCCTGCGGTGACGACTTGTTCCATTACGGCGAAACGATGATTGTCGGTCAACATGACAATCGCCATCATGGCACCTGGTGAGGCGATAGAAGGCACCGCCAAAGGATATACCGCGGCTTCGGCCAGATCAGAATGTGATAGTGAGTGACTGCATAGTTTGGTTTCCTGATCGGGTTTGCTCTCACCAAAAATCATGCTCAAGGCAAACAGTAGTAATACAAGCCCACCTGCTGCCTGAAAGGCAGGTAAAGGGATTTGCATGGCTTCCAGTAAAAACTGCCCGGCAATCAGAAAGAACAGTAGTATCAGCGCTGCAATACCAACGGCTTTCAAAGCCACGATTCGCCGTTGCTTTTCAGTCATATGGCTGGTTTGTGAGAGATAAACAGGGACTGAGCCAATAGGATCGATAACAGCCCAGAGAACAACAAATTGGGTGATAAGTGCGCTTAACATGTTGGCCTCCTTGGAATCAAGAGAAGGTCAATTGGGGCTCGTCAGGGCGACGAGCCATGAGGCGTGATTGTACACGAGTTGACTGAACAGCGCCTGAAGGGGATTGAGAAAATCTTCGATTTAAGTGCGCGGGGAGACGTTAAGCGTCTTGGTCCATTTGCTGCAAGAGAATGACCGCTTGAGTGCGGTTTTTCACCCCAAGTTTGCGGAAAATGGCTGTCATATGAGCCTTAATCGTTGCTTCAGACACATCTAGTTCATAGGCAATCTGCTTGTTCAGCAGGCCATCATTGAGCATGTTGAGCACTTTGTATTGCTGTGGTGTGAGAGAAGAGATCTTATCCATCAGTGACTCTTCATCGCTGTCATCACTGAAATCAATCCCGGAAGGGAAACAGGTTTCGCCCTCAAGCACGTGGTTGAGACTATTTATCAGCTCACGCATGTCGCTGGATTTCGGAATAAAACCAATCGCGCCATTGGCTTTCACCTGGCGGACTACGCTGGCCTCTTCACTGGCTGAAATCACCACGATGGGAAGCTCTGGGTATTGGACGCGAAGGTGGATAAGACCGGACATGCCATTAGCGCCGGGCATTTTCAGATCCAGCAGCAACAAATCAATGTCGGGTTCTTTTTCCAGCAGGGCAGTCAGACTGTCTAGCGAGTCTGCTTCCAGCAAATTGGCACCACTGATCGCCATATGCACAGATTGAAACAGTGCATTGCGAAACAAAGGGTGGTCGTCAGCGATGACAATGGTGTATTGAGCGTCCATGGCGATTTCGTTAATACCTCTTTAACAAAAACGCTAACACCGGGGTAGGGATTGATCAATTTGCATAGGTGGGAAGTAAGAGCTTGATCCCCCGTCATTTGTGGGCAATGTCGGGGCGATCAAGTTTGTGTGCAATCAGCCTTGTTTGTTAATCAACTGATTTTGCTCAAGATGGGAAAGAAAGGGTTTAGCTTCCATAAATCCGGTCAAACGGGCATCAGGAAGTGGATTCCCGTTGGCATCCCAAAAATCGATGGTGGGTAAGCCCAGCACGTTAAGGGAAGTCAGCATTTTGATGTCTTGCGGACGGTTGGCCGTCACATCAGCCTGCAGCAAAACGAAGTTTTTCAGCTCCGGTGCAACGTTCGCATCGTGGAAGGTATACTTCTCGAACTCCTTACACGCCACGCACCAGTCGGCATAGAAATCCAGCATCACTGGCTTGCCTGCAGATTTGGCTGCTGCCAGTTCTCGATTTAGATCGTCGATATTGGCAATCTTAATGAACTCAACCGATGGCACTTCGGCTTTCGCAACTGGCGCAAATACAGCGTTATAGGTGTAAGCCGCACCACCACTCAGGCCGAGGATCGCGATAATCCCGAGTGCGCTGGCGATCTTGCCTGGCTGGAGTGTACGGCTGATATGATAAAGCCAACCCAGTGATACCAACATCCAGGCTGCCCACAGCCACACACTGACGCTTTCAGGCAGCAGACGCTCCAGCAGGAAGATAGGCGCAGCCAATAGCACCAGACCGAAGAAGATTTTGACTCTGTCCATCCAGCCGCCAGCTTTTGGCAGCAGTTTGTTGCCAAACATCGCTGCAATGATGAGCGGAATGCCCATACCCAATGCCAACGCGTAGAGTGTGACTGCGCCTGTCAGAAGATCACCGCTTTGCGCGACATACAAAAGTGCTCCGGACAGTGGCGCAGTGGTACATGGCGAGCAAATCAACCCGGAGATCGCGCCCATGGTGAACACACCAAGGTTGCTACCGCCTTTTTGCTGGTTGCTGATTTCGCTTAGCTTGGTTTGAAGACTGGCCGGAAGTTGCAGGTTAAACACGCCAAACATCGACAGCGCAAGCAGCACAAAGAGCGCACTCAAGCCAATCAACACATAAGGGTGTTGGAAAGCAGCCTGAAATTGTAAGCCAGCCGAAGCGACAACCAGTCCCAGCAGGGTGTAAGTCAGCGCCATACCCTGTACATAAAGCATGGAGAGTCGGAAGGTCTGCCCGTGAGTTTTCTTTCCGCCACCTAGTACGATACCGGTCAAAATCGGGTACATCGGCAGCACACATGGCGTGAAAGCCAAACCAATGCCCAAGCCCAAAAACAGTAAAGGCTGCCACCAGTTATCGGCGAGGCTGCTGACTTCTGTGGAAGACGAACTTGAGCCAGAGGAGGCTGGTTTTGCGGGTTCAACTGGAGCGCCAACAATTGGTGCTGGTGGCGCTTCACTGCCAGCGGCAACTGCGATTAATGGGACGGTGACGGTTTCTGGCGGATAGCAGAAGCCCGCTTCTGCACAGCCTTGGTAGGTGACTTTCAGCAGCGAGTTATCCGTCGCTTCAAGCAAAGGTACTGATACCGTCAGCGGCTCTTTGTAAATCGAGACCTCACCGAAGAACTCGTCTTCGTAAGGCTGTCCCTGACGCATATCCAGCGCGCCAATTTTGGCGTCTTCACTGGGAACAACTTCTATTTTGTCCTGATAAAGGTAGTAGCCAGGTAGAACCTGCCAGTCGAGATAAACCCGATCGCCTTGCTGGGTAAAGTTGAAAGGAAATGCCTGATCCACTGGAACGAACGCAGGTGCATTCCCCGCCGAAGGTGTCGGAGTGTTGAAAAGGGTAAATTCCGCCTTGGCGGGAAGGGCACTTATCAGCGCCAGCGCAAAAATCGCAAAAAGTCGTGAGCCTATTTTGGACATAGCCTTCATCAAAACGGTTTCTTAAAAATTGAATGAACTATATCACTGAGACCGGGAAAGCCCGAATTCGTTTCCAACGAAGATCGCATAATAAAAAAGGACGCCAAAGCGTTAATGCATGTGAATTA